>DBOA01000044.1 GCA_002299195.1 Sphingomonadales bacterium UBA658 | reverse complement strand
CTTGTCGTTTCAACGCGGCTGGCACGCTGAACAATTTGCGTCGCATAATCGATTTGCCTGACCGTGATGGCCGTTCCATCAACGTCGGTGAATTGCAAAGTGTTGAACGCTTTTGCGCTATCCTCTGCATTCTCCCGATAATAAAGTGCGCCGGCTGCGAATTTCAATCGTGCGAAATCTCCAATGACCTGCAATTCCTGGCTGATTTGATCTTGGGCAAACGGTGCCAAACTGTAACGGCCAAACTGAAACCCGGCGAAACTGGCCGTTGGGTTTGCGGTTGTCCGTGGTTGCTGGAGAGAAACGATATTGATGGCGTTGTCATACTGTGACTGCGTCATATCGCGATAAGATGATATGGATTTTAAAGTCAGATCGTCGGTCACATCCCAGTTCAAACCTACGCGAACGCCCTGTGTGTCACCGACGCTTGCTTCTTGCGGCATACCAACCGGGGTGCTCGATGCGCGCCGTGGCTGCACGATAGGTAAGTTAGCAAGTCGGTTGGGTAAAATCGCCGGTGAGGTTGCCGTCGCTGGAGCGCCTACGGGTCCCTCTACCAATTGCAGATAGTTTGTGCTTGTTGCGTCGCGCGCGATATCGAAAGCGAAATTGGCCGTAAAATTGGTTGACGGTTTCCATTGTGCCTCTGCACGGAAACCGCGCTTATCGAAACTTGCGTAATCAAGTGCGTCTGGGAACGGGTTCTTCACGAAACCATCACGCTTTGTCATAATTCCGTCGAATTTGAGGCTAACGTTATTTGTCTCGGGCAAGTCAAGATGCGCTTCGGCTCTGTAGCTTCCGTAATTGCCAAAGCCTAAGGTTGCATCCAGGCCAAATTCGCCGCTCGGTCTTTTGGTGACAATATTTACCGCGCCACCTTCCGTGTTGCGTCCAAACAGCGTTCCTTGCGGTCCTTTGAGCACTTCGATGTTCTCAACGTCGAACAGCGCGGTTCCCAACCCTTGGGCACGCCCCATGTAGACACCATCCACATATACGCCGACGCCTTGATCGCGGGCTGGTTGGTTGCTGTCTGACAAAACGCCAACGCCGCGCACGTTAATAATGAGCGCGCCTGGTCGCGAAAAGAACGGTGCAACACGCAGGGACGGAATGGCGCCATCACCCAGATCAAGCAGTGACTGGATATGACGATTTTCAATTCCCTCGCTGCCCAATACGGAAATAGAGATAGGAACGTCCTGAAGATTTTCAGTACGCTTTTGCGCTGTCACGACAATGTCGGTCAAGCCTGCGCTATCTTCGTCGGATGCTTCTTGCGCCATCGCCGTGTTGGCTGAATAGACAGCCAAAATGGCTGCCGCTGACACTGTGGCAACCTTGTTAAGGCTTCGTTTTGCAGCATTCGAAAACATCGTCATAAATAATCACCCCATTGATTTGGGGGCGGATTAGTTTGTCAGAATGACTCTAGCATGTTGAAAATATTTCACATTTCAGGCCACTGGCTATATCGCTGTCACATAAGTGCCAATTTTCATCGGGAAAAATGGCCAGAGGTTGCCAGGCCGGCCCATCAAACATCATTAAAAACTCGAAAATCCCAATATGCTCAATCCATGTTCACCGGCCTATATTTTTAGTTCGCCTGCTAAATTGACAGCTACCAGGCATCTCAAATGGCTACCTTTGGACGCAAAGCGGTCACGAGAAGGGGCATGCCGCGAGCGTCCGCAATTGGATCGTATCCGGACAGTCGGCGTAGGGTGACGGAGTGTGAGGAAAGCCCCTCACACCAAAACCCGCACCCGTTTATCCCGCGACGTCTGGCCGTGGGTGATTTCCAACTGGCTGACCGATATCCCCAACAGCTTGGCCAAGATGGCCAGCACGGCCTTGTTCGCTTTGCCATCCTCCGGCGCGGTGCGGAGCCAGATTTTGAGGGCGCCATTTTCAATCGCGGCCTTTTCGACCTTTGCCCCCGGCACCACGCGCAGCGATAGTTCGTTTCGGTCGGATATCAGCGCGGTGATCGCTTGCGGGGTCAATGCGGGGGCAGCCATGTTGTTGCGATAGCGCAGGAACCGCTTTCCTACAACATTCCATATAGGTTATTATATTTTATATAATGAACCAATGGAGTTTATATGGCACGCAAATCCGCCCCTTCCGACCTTGTTTTAACAATCTTGCCCGATTCGACGCAGGGCATTCCGTCCGGACCGCGGGTGAACCGCAATCGGTTGATGCCCGGATTGCGCGTGCGGCATGACGGGTGGACCGAGGAGCGGACGCAGCGCTTTTTTGATGCTTTGGGCCATACCGGTTGTGTGCGCGATGCGGCGCGGGTGGCGAGGGTTTCCAATGCGGCGGCGTACCGGATGAAGCCGCGCTTTCCGTTATTTGCGCAAGCGTGGGAGGATGCGTTGGACCGGGCGGGGCAGGGGTTGTTGGCGATTGCGTATAAGCGCGCGGTAGAGGGGCGGGAGACCGTGATCATCCGCGGCGGGCAGGAATATGAACGGCGGATTACGCCGTCGGACGCGATCCTTGGCCTATTGCTCAAACGCGGCGATATGGCGGGGACAGGGGCGCTGCCGGGGGCAAATTGCCCGATGATTTGTTAAGCTTTGACGAATGGCAACGGCACAAGCGCTTTGACGATTATGGGCGCAAGATTGAGATTGAGGACCCCGAAAAATCGAAGGATAAATTTATCGCCAAGCTGACCGAAATCCGCAACCGGTTGAAAGAATATGGGCGGCAAGGCGTGGCATGCCCCACTTGTCATCAGCCGCTGCCCGATGGGTGGCCGAACCAGTCCATGGCGGTGCTGGTTGCGTCGGGATTGGTGGGCCCTGATGAGCTGTTTGATGATTAGTCGAGGCAATATGCGGTGCATCGACATCGTGCATTTATCCCTGCCGCAAAAGATCGGTAACCTCGTCCAACGTTCCGCGCACGCGCAGCAGCTGATCGTTGCCAAAGACGATCAGGCATTCATT
>DBOA01000143.1 GCA_002299195.1 Sphingomonadales bacterium UBA658 | reverse complement strand
TCGAATGCGAAGATTGGGGGTTGAGACATATGCGCTGGCGGATAGGGGGTCGCAACGGGAATGACAATGTCGATGTTGACGATTAGCGGCGCTTCCAGCACAGACGTCATATGCGCACCATTTATCTCAACGGGGCATATGTTCCCGAAATCGACGGCAAAGTATCGGTATTTGACCGGGGCTTTTTGTTTTCTGACTCTGTCTATGAAGTTGTCTCGGTGCTTGGCGGCAAGCTGGTGGATTTTGACGGCCATGCGCAGCGACTGGCCCGCTCGCTTGGCGAACTGGGCATTAAAGGCGCGCCTGATGCCGCAGCATGGCTCACGATTTGCCGCGAACTTGTCCCGCGCAATGCTGTCGAGGAAGGCATGATCTATTGGCAAGTCACGCGCGGCGCGCCGACGGACCGCGATTTTGTCTTCCCACCCGAAGGGACAACGCCGACCGTTCTGGCCTTTAGCCAAAGCCGTGCATTGGCAGACACCCCATTGGCAAAGCGCGGCATTCGTGTGGTTACTTTGCCCGATCTGCGCTGGGGCAGGGCCGATATCAAAACCACGCAATTGCTCTACGCGTCGCTGATGAAAAACGAAGCCATTTCCCGCGGGGTTGATGACGCGTGGATGGAACGTGGCGGCGTCGTGACAGAGGGGACCGCGCAAAACGCGCATATCATTACGCAAGACGGCGTGCTGGTGACGCACCCGCTGAACCGCGAAATCCTGCATGGCATTACCCGTGCGGCTGTTTTGCCAATGGTCGCGCATAGGATCGAAGAGCGGGCGTTTTCGGTCGCGGAGGCGGAACAAGCAGCTGAGGCTTTCGTTTCGTCGGCATCAGGCTTTGTGATGCCAGTGGTGGAAATAAACGGGAAAACCATCGGCGATGGAACGCCCGGTTCGGCAACCGTTCAGCTTCGCCAAGCCTATATCGATTGGGCACGCCAAACCGCGATATAAGTGGCTGGCATCACATAGGAGCATCTTATGCGTAGAATGATTTTTGCCGTGTTGCTGGCAACCGCAGCTTTGGCGTCGGGCGAAGCAATGGCCACGCAGGTCAATATTACCGCCGCAAACCCCGTCATTGATCTGATGATCACCGAATCTGTAGACACCAAGCCAGATATCGCCACCTTCTCAACGGGCGTACAAACCATGGCGCCAACGGCGACCGAGGCGGTTCGGGCGAATAATGTGCAAATGGCGTCGGTCGTTGCGCGGCTGAAGACATTGGGCATTGCCGAACGCGATATCCAAACCACGCAGATTAGCCTCAATCAACAATTTGACTATCGCGATGGGCAGCAAATTTTCAAAGGCTATCAGGCGTCGAACATGGTGACATCGAAACTGCGCGACTTGAAGAAACTGGGCGCGTTTCTGGATGCACTCGCGGTCGATGGCGCGACAAGCTTCAATGGTCCGACATTCAGCATTGATGATGACAGTGCGTTTCGTGCCGCTGCCCGTGATAAGGTTTGGGCAACGGCGATGAACCGCGCACAAAATCTTGCACGAAAGGCCGGCTACACTGATGTCCGCGTATTGCGCGTTGCAGAAGCCGACAGCCAAGGCGGTGGCTATCCTCGGCCCATGGTCATGCGCGCGATGATTGCGTCTGAAAAGTCGACACCCATTGCGCCGGGTGAGCTAAGTGTAGGGGCAACGCTTTCATTCACCTTTGAAATGGTGAAATAATCTTATCGGGCCGGTCGTGATGATCGGCCCATTCATTTTACGTTCAATGCCATGGGGGTAGTGCGCAGGAATGTTGAACCGAACTTCAATTTTTGCAGGGCTTTCGGCCATTGTGTTGCTGACGGCCTTTCCCGCCGATGCGCGTCGCGGTGAACAGGACGATGCGCGTCAGGATATGGCGGCCGGAAAAGTAAAATCGCTGCGCGAGATCGAGGCAAGCGTCGTGCCGCGTATGCGCGGGATGCAATATCTGGGTCCTGAATATGATCCAAGCGCGCAGGTGTACCGGTTGAAGTTCATCAACAAGGATCGCGTGATCTTCGTCGATGTCGATGGAAAGACCGGCATCGTTCTGCGCCAACGCTGAATGGATTTTGCGGCAGACGGCGAATCTGCTAGCCCGATTTGAGCAGAATATTTAACATTTAAAGGGGACAGCATGCGCATCTTGATCGTCGAAGACGAACCCACATTGGGCAAGCAACTGAAGTCCACCCTTGAAGGTGCTGGCTACGCGGTTGATTTGTCCACCGACGGCGAAGACGGCCATTATATGGGCTCGACCGAAAATTACGATGCGGTCATTCTTGACCTTGGCCTGCCTGAAATTGACGGCCTCACGGTTCTCGATCGCTGGCGCAAGGAAGGCCGTAAATTCCCCGTTCTGGTTCTGACGGCGCGTGATAGCTGGTCCGACAAGGTGGCTGGTCTGGACGCGGGTGCCGATGATTATCTGGCAAAGCCATTCCAGACCGAAGAGCTGATCGCACGCCTTCGTGCGCTCATCCGCCGCGCATCGGGCAATGCTTCGTCCGAGCTGACCGTTGGCGAGGTTCGCCTTGATACACGCTCAGGCCGCGTCACGCTGGCTGGGGAACCCGTGAAGCTGACCGCGCAGGAATATAAACTGCTGTCCTACCTGATGCACCACAAGGGTAAGGTTGTTTCGCGGACCGAGCTGATCGAACATATTTATGACCAGGATTTTGACCGCGATTCCAACACGATTGAAGTGTTCGTAACGCGCATCCGCAAAAAGCTTGGCCAAGATGTGATCTCGACGATCCGCGGCCTTGGCTATAGCCTTGAGGAACCGGTCAGCTGAACCCGCCGGTCGCCATGAAAACGGCCAATCAAGCACCGACGTGGCGAAGCC
>DBOA01000011.1 GCA_002299195.1 Sphingomonadales bacterium UBA658 | reverse complement strand
TTACAAGATCGACGTTGATTACCACGTTATTGAAATGGCGGGTTATGAACCAGACGCGGCACCCGGATATGGCTGGCCTGCCGACCGCATCTGGATCAACCCAAGCCCCAATGCGGCAAATATCAACATGGCGCGCGCTTATGCGGGTACCGTGTTGCTGGAAGGGGCAACATTGTCAGAGGGCAGGGGAACGACCCGTCCGCTGGAGATATTCGGCGCGCCTGACATTAACGCGCGCGACGTAATGGACGAAATGCTGGCGTTTGCGCCGCAATGGCTCGATGGCTGCACGCTTCGGGAAATTTGGTTCGAACCGACGTTCCACAAGCATGTGCATCAATTGTGTCATGGTGTGCACATCCACGCAGAAGGTCCATCATATGACCATGGCGTGTTCCAACCTTGGCGGATCCAGGCATTGGCATTCAAGGCCATCCGGCGGCTCTATCCCGAATATGATCTGTGGCGCGACTTCCCGTATGAATATGAATTCGGCAAGCTCGCCATTGACGTCATTAACGGCGGCCCCGCGTTGCGTGAATGGGTGGATGCACCCGACAGCACGCCCGATCAACTGGACGCAATGACGTCAGCCGATGAACAGGATTGGCTACAGAAACGCGCGCAATATCTGCTATATTAGGGTCAGGACCCTAGTGGCCGTGTTTCCGGCTTAACTCGCGCATCGCGTCATCAAGACCTTCGAGCGTCAACGGGTACATCCGGTCGTTCATCAATTCCTTGATGATTTTCGTGGACTGCGAATAACCCCATTGTTTTTCGGGCACGGGGTTAAGCCAGACTGTTGCCGGATAGGTGTTCGTAATCCGGTTCATCCATACAGCACCTGACTCTTCGTTGAAATGCTCCACCGATCCGCCGGGATGCGTGATTTCATAAGGGCTCATCGATGCATCGCCGACCATGACCACTTTATAGTCATGCGGGAATTTGTGCAGAAGTTCCCACATCGGGGTACGCTCGCTAAACCTGCGCTTATTGTCTTTCCACACGCCTTCATATGGGCAGTTGTGGAAATAGAAAAATTCTAGGTTTTTGAATTCACTAGTGGCCGCACTGAAGAGTTCTTCGCAAAGTTTGATAAACGGATCCATGGATCCGCCGACGTCCAGCATCAGCAACACCTTGATCGCGTTACGGCGTTCGGGGCGCATTTGAATGTCCAGCCAGCCTTTGCGTGCTGTGCCGTTGATTGTACCGTCAATATCGAGTTCTTCAACCGCGCCATCGCGGGCAAAGCGGCGCAGCCGGCGCATCGCGATCTTGATGTTGCGGGTGCCCAGTTCTCGCGTGTTGTCCAGATTCTGGAACTCGCGCTTGTCCCAAACCTTTACGGCGCGCTTGTGCTTGGATTCGCCGCCAATGCGGACGCCTTCGGGATTATAGCCCGAATTGCCATAAGGTGATGTGCCGCCGGTTCCGACCCATTTGTTGCCGCCTTCGTGGCGCTTTTCTTGCTCCTCGAGCCGCTTTTTCAGCGTCTCCATCAGCTCGTCCCAGCTGCCCATTTTTTCGATCTTCGCCATTTCCTCTGGCGACAGATATTTCTCGGCAATCGCCTTCAACCAATCGGCGGGTACATCGACGTCGTTCTGGCCATATTCTGTAAATATGCCTTTGAAAACCTTGCCAAATACTTGATCGAAACGGTCCAAAAGCGCTTCGTCTTTGACCAGTGTGGCGCGGGCCAAATAATAAAATTCTTCGGGGCTTTGGTCGATAACATCCGCATCCAAAGCGGCGAGAAGCGCAAGATGCTCTTTCAATGAAGCGGATATACCGGCGGACCGCAACTCTTCCATGAATGAGAAAAACACCGGCAGGCTCCTGTTTAATTGACCAGTTAAAGCTTTTGGCTGTTTCGGCACGCGCCGTCAACAACCGGCGATTAACTCTGTGATAACCATATTGGGGTAGGCCCCGTTACAAACGACAGAACAAGGTGCCAAAGCCATGAAAATGGATAAAGTCGCATTGAGTGAAAATCACTGGATCCACGAAACCGCACAGATATGCGGTGAGGTTACCGTTGGCTGTGCCGAAGCTGCAGGTGTGCTCGAACAAGCGCTACAATCCGCAGATTGGCTCAAGGCAAGGCACGGCGAGATGACCGAGCTGACGCAAGCACTTGATGCGGACATCGCGGAGGTGGCGCAGGCGACCCGAGATGCAAGGATTTTGGCTGAAGCCGCTGTCGCAAAGCTGAAGACGGGGCATGACACGGTTCAGCTATCACTGGCGAGCTTTTCGGAACTCATCAGCCTCATCATGAGCCTTGGTTCGCATATCACTGGTTTTGCGGCGGCAATGGAGCAAGTTAAACGGGTGTCGCAATCGATCGATTCGATTGCGCGCACGACTAACATGCTGGCGCTCAACGCCGCGATTGAGGCGGAAAAGGCAGGTGCCGCCGGGTAGACATTCGCGGTTGTGGCGGCTGAGGTCAAAAAGCTGGCGCATGATACGCGGCGCGCTGCGGTGGAAATAACCGGAACGGTAAACTCTCTTTCGCATGAAGCCGCGAAATTTGTCGTGGAAATCGAGGAGGGTGTATCGACAAGTGGCGCCGCGCAAGAGCAGTTTGCGAGCCTTCAGGAGCTCATTTATGGCGTGAGCGATGTCGTTGCCAAGGTAGGTGATCACAACCGTGAGATTGCGGACAGCACCGCACAAATTCACCGTGGGCTGGTCGATTTGCAAAATGTTCGTGATGCGGTCGAAGGCGCCAATGGCGAAATGTTTACGGCTGTTGTGCGTGCGCATAGCCAGATCGGCGGTCTGGAAATGCAGGCAAACAAGATGTTTGACCATATTGTGCACAGCGGATTGTCAAAGCGCGATAGCGAATTTGTCGAGCTTGCCCGCCAAAAGGCCGAAGAAGTGAAAGCATTGACCGAGGCCGCAATCGCGGATGGCACGCTGACGTTAGAGGCGTTGTTCGATACCGATCTGCGTCTCATCGAGGGCAGCAATCCGCCGCGCTTTACATCGAAGCTTACACCATGGGCGGAACAACATTGGCAGCCATTTATTGAAGCCGTCAAAGACAGCAATCCCGAGGAAATAACGTCGGTGGTGTGCAGCAGCCTTAAAGGCTTCCTACCCGTACAGTTGAAAGAACTGTCACGGCCGCCAACGGGCGATATCGCGCATGACACGAAATATTGCCGCAACGGCCGCGTCATTCAGGACCCGGTGGATATCCCCGCGAAAACAAGCGAGCAGGACTATATGATGGCCGTATTTCGCCACGAAGGCGACGGCCACTCATATAAGGTCATGCGTAACGTATATGTCCCATTGCGCATAAATGGACGCCGCTGGGGCGATTTTGAAATCGCTTACAGCGTCTAAATAAGGCGCAGCTTAGCTGTTTGGACGCCGTGCCATAAAGGCCAGTCGTTCAAACAGCATCACGTCCTGCTCATTCTTAAGCAGCGCGCCGTGCAGT
>DBOA01000063.1 GCA_002299195.1 Sphingomonadales bacterium UBA658 | reverse complement strand
GCAAATGCGGTTTCGATCCGCGCGACCCTTGGCAATCGGGCAATTTCCTGCCGGTGAATGAGCTCATAATCCTCAATTGACGCCGCACGCACGACGAGCAGATAATCATTCCTGCCGCTCATAAGGTGGCATCGGATCGTCGACGGGCTTCCTACCACGGCGGCTTCAAATGCCGCCATTGCCTCTTCGCTCTGGCTATCAAGCGTGATGGTCACCATCACCGTCGCGGCAAGCCCAAGTTTGCGCAGGTTCACATCCGCGCGATAGCCACGCAGGATCCCGTCATCTTCCAATGATTTTTGCCGCCGCGCAGCCGCGCTTGGCGACAGCCCGGCAGCTTCGCCCAATTCCGCCTGCGTTGCCCGTCCATTCTGCACGAGTGCACCCAATAATCTACGGTCCGTTCGATCAAGCTGCATAAATTTTCCATTTATATATTAAAAATCGCCGATTTTATGCGCTCATTCATCAAAATAGGCGAATCTTTGCACAGTATCGTCATATCGAAGATGCTATTTCCGCGACAGATAATTTTTGAGGAGTAAGATTATGCGTGTCGGCGTCCCCAGCGAAATCAAAGTGCATGAATATCGTGTCGGTTTAACCCCCGGCGCGGTTCGTGAATATGTCGCCCATGGCCATCAGCTTGTGGTGCAATCGGGCGCAGGTGCGGGCATCATGGCAAGCGATGACGCCTATCGCGCAGCGGGTGCCGAAATCGCCACGACAGCCGCAGAAATTTTCGCTGGCTGCGACATGATCGTAAAGGTCAAAGAACCCCAGCCGAGCGAATGGGTGTTGCTGCGCCCCGGCCAGCTGCTTTTCACCTATCTCCACCTCGCCCCAGATCCTGAACAGGCCAAAGGCTTAATCGCCAGTGGTTGCACCGCAATTGCTTATGAAACCGTCACCGATGACAAGGGCACCCTGCCCCTGCTGGCCCCCATGAGCGAAGTTGCTGGCCGCTTGGCCATTGAGGCCGCAGGCGAAGCGATGCGTCGCAGCAAAGGCGGCGCGGGCATATTGCTTGGCGGCGTTCCCGGCGTGGCTGCCGGCCGCGTCACCGTTCTCGGCGGCGGCGTTGTTGGCACCCATGCGGCGCGTATGGCCGTTGGCCTTGGCGCAGAAGTCACCATCGTTGACCGCTCAATCCCGCGCCTGCGCCAGTTGGATGAGCTGTTCAACGGACGGGTGCGGACCCGCTATTCAACACTGGAAACCATTGACCATGAAATCAGCATCGCCGACGCCGTGATTGGCGCGGTCCTTATTCCCGGCGCAAGCGCACCCAAGCTTGTCACCCGCGACATGTTGAAGCGGATGAAGCCCGGTTCGGTTCTGGTCGATGTCGCGATTGACCAAGGCGGTTGCTTTGAAACCAGCCATGCCACCACCCATGCCGATCCAACCTACGTCGTTGATGGCATCATCCATTATTGCGTCGCCAATATGCCCGGTGCCGTTCCGCAAACCAGCGCAGCTGCGCTCAACAACGCGACATTGCCTTATGGCCTCGCGCTGGCAAGCAAGGGTACCGCCGCGCTTGATGGCAGCACCGAAACGGGTCGCGGCTTGCTCGCCGGTTTGAACGTGCATCGCGGCAAGGTGACGAGCCAAGCCGTCGCCGAAAGCCTTGCCCTTGATTTTGTCACGCCGGAATCCGCGCTCGCCGCGTGACTTGTGCAGGTTCAGGTGCTAACAGCGCTGCATGGGCAAAGAGGGGCGAATAACGGCGCATCAAATCGCCGCAATGCTGGGGGTGTCACAACCAACAGTGTCGCGGGCGTTGCGCGGTGACAAAAAGGTAAATGAAGTGACGCGTGCGCGCATTGTCGCGCTCGCCAACGAACTCAATTACTCGGTCGATCACAACGCCCTTCGCCTGCGCACGCAGCAAACCTATTCCATTGCGCTGGTTATTCTGTGCCGACGCGGAGAGAATAAAGCGAACATCAATCCATTTTACCTGTCGCTATTGGGCTGCATCGCGGCGTCCGCGTCTGAGCGCGGGTACAATCTCATCGTTTCGTTTCAGGATTCCCCGGCAAACTTCTTCGCCAATTACACCGGCAGCCGACAGGCAGACGGCTTGATTGTCATCGGCAGCGGCCAGAACATCGAAGGTTGGCAGTTTTTTGGCGAATATGCGCGGCACAACACGCCAATGATCTGCTGGGGCGCAAGCAAAGAAGACCTCATTTCGATCAAGAGCGACAATGTGCAGGGTGCACGACTTGCCATTGAACATTTGCTGTCCAGCGGAAGCAAGAAAATTGCCTATATTGGCCCCACAAACAGCGAACAGCCGCCATTTCAGGATCGGCTGACAACCTACATGGCAGTGATGGCGCAAAAGGGCATGCCGCAGATCTGCCCGCCGCTTCCCGAAAACGCGGTGCGTGAGGACCAAGGCTATGCAGCTGTAAACGGCCTCATCCGCGACAAGGTCGATTTCGACGGTCTGTTCTGCGCCAATGACTTCATCGCTTTGGGTGCGATGCGCGCGCTCGATGAACAGCATATCGCGGTCGGCACCGACGTGCGCGTCATCGGCTTTGATGGCATTGCAACGGGCGCCTATGCGCAACCGCCGCTCACGACGATTGAGCAGGACTATGTTCAGGCCGGTGAAATGCTGGTGGAGGCTTTGATTGCCGTATTACAGGGCGACACACCCGACATCGCCCCTGTGCCGGTTAAGCTGCTGAAGCGCGGAACCGCTTAAGCCCGGGCGACAGCCAAGATGATGGACGCAAATGATGCGCAGCGATAAAATCGCTGCATAACAATCACTTATTCAGAAAAATGGTGGACAGGGCTGGATTCGAACCAGCGTACGGAAAACCGGGCAGATTTACAGTCTGCTGCCTTTAACCACTCGGCCACCTGTCCACTTCTTTGACGGGGCATTATGCCAAAGCATAAGGGCCGGTCCCGACGAAGAAGCAGCCCAATGGCGAAACGGCCCTTGCCTGTCAATGCCTCAAGTGGGAAAGGGGCCTATATCGTCTTCTTTTTCATCAACAGGTGTTTCAAATGTCTTCCCATAAGAGCCAGCGCCGCCGCGGCGCTGCAGTTTCCAGCGGCAATCCCAAATTTTACGGCCGTCACGCCGTATATGCCGCGCTTGATAATCCCGATCGGCGACTCATCAACCTGTGGGGCACACGCGAAGAAATCGGCAAAATCGTCATTCCCGACGGGCTGACGGTCCAATATGCCGAGGTGAACGATTTGGCGCGCTTTGTACCGAAAGATGCACCGCATCAGGGCCTCGTGCTTGAAGTTGCGCCATTGGAAGACGTCTGGCTGACCGATGCACTTGCGGTCGACAATGATGATAACCGCCCGTTGCTGATTCTCGATCAGGTCACGGATCCCCACAATGTCGGCGCGATATTCCGCACCGCCGCCGCGTTCAATGCAGTCGCCGTCGTGACGCAGGACCGGCATGCGCCGCCAGAGTCCGGAGCATTGGCCAAGGCGGCTTCGGGTGGGCTTGAAATCACGCCATGGGTCCGGGTTGTTAATCTGGCACGTGCATTGGAAGAAATTGCTGAGGCTGGGTATTGGCGAATCGGTCTGTCAGGCCATGCCAGCGTGACGTTGGACGAAGCGCTGACGCCGGGCCGCAACGCGCTTGTGCTGGGCGCCGAAGGTGATGGCATGCGTCGCAACATTGAAGAACATTGTGACCAGCTGGCGAAGCTGCCAATCAGCGAACAAATGGAGTCGCTGAACGTATCGAATGCTGCGGCGATCGCATTATATGCAGCAACCGTTCGGCGGGGCTAAATAAGGACAGCAAACATGCGGCAAAATCGGGTAAATTTAGGGATGAAGGTCGCTGCTGCACCGTTGGCGTTGCTAGGCGTAGCGCGCTGATGGGTATTCCTTCTGCACAATTGCATGCTGCCCTTGATGCACTGGCGGCGCTTGAACCGGGCATAGCGCATGCGCTTACGGTTACGGGTTACCCGGACGAGCGCATCCGAGAACCGGGCTATGCGACATTGCTGCGCACGATTGTCGGGCAACAGGTGAGCGTCGCGGCCGCCGCATCGGTGTGGAACAAGCTTGAAGCGCTCATTGGCCCAGAATGCCCGCCAGACAAGTTGTTGGCGCAAGATTTCGACGCCTTGAGAGCATGTGGGTTGAGCCGCCAGAAGCAAGGCTATGCGCGTTCGCTTGCCGAACTCGTGCTGTCGGGCGAATTGCCGCTCGATGCCCTGCCCGCCGATGATGAGGAAGCGATTGCCTACCTCACCCGCGTAAAGGGCATTGGCCGCTGGTCTGCAGAAATATATTTGCTGTTTGCGGAAGGCCGCACCGACATTTGGCCCGC
>DBOA01000142.1 GCA_002299195.1 Sphingomonadales bacterium UBA658 | reverse complement strand
GTCACGACGAGCAAGCTTAGCCCCGTCGACATAACCATGACGGACCTTGCGCAATATCGCGCAAAGGAACAGCAAGCTGTTTGCGCGCCGTACCGCGTCTATGTGGTGTGCGGCATGGCCCCGCCTTCATCGGGCGCGACGACGGTCTTGCAAATATTGGGAACATTGCAGCGGTTTGATTTGGCGGCATCGGGCAAAAACAGCCCCCAAAGCTGGCATTTAATTGGTCAGGCGATGCAGTTGGCTTATGCCGACCGCGAAAAATATCTGGCGGATGATGCGTTTGTAAGTGTGCCCGTCGCAGGGCTTTTGAACCCCGAATATATCAAAGAGCGTTCCGCGCTTATTGACCCTGAAAAGGCGCGCACGGACTATCCGGCCGGGAACCCACCCGGCGCGATGCCGCGCACGGCAGCCATTTCCAGTGAAGTTGCTGGCACAACGCATTTCACCGCAGTCGACCGCAGCGGCAATATCGCCAATATGACGTCGACGATTGAGGGGCCATTTGGCAGCCAGCTGGTCGCGGGCGGCTTTTTCTTGAACAATGAATTGACCGACTTCACCTTTTCACCCGAAAAGAATGGCGCGCCAGTTGCCAACCGCGTGATGGGCGGAAAGCGGCCATTGTCGTCTATGTCTCCTACAATTGTGTTTGATCGCGATGGCCGGGCGGTTCTGGCGCTTGGTTCGGCCGGCGGAAAGCGCATCATCATGCATGTGACCAAGACGCTGATTGGCGTCATCGACTTCGGCCTTCCGCTCGATCAAGCGATTGCGCTGCCAAATATCTATTTTGGTGGCGGCGGTCTTGAGGTCGAGCAAAATACCATGCTTTCGGCGATGTCTGATGGCCTCAGCAAATTTGGACAGACGGTTCGTCCTGTCGATCTGGGTTCAAAAGTTAACGGCGCGCAATTTATCGGGAATAGCTGGACCGGGGCCTCCGACCCACGCAGCGAGGGGACATCGGCCACTATCGACGCCAAGGGTAAGGTGAAAGTAACCGTACCGCGATTGGTTGATGAGGCACCGACAGAGGATGTTGGTTAACGCTAACGGCACGTTGCGCCTCACGCATCGGCGCGCTAGCGTAATTTTTCAGAGTCCCATAATGGACCGCAAAATGTTGTTTAGGAGAGAATAAGTGGCTGCCGAGCAATTCGACGATTTTGACAGCTTCCCCAACCTCGTCACCATGTTTTTTGCGCGCGCGCGGCATCGCGGTGACGCGCCGTTTTTGTGGGCAAAGCATGATGCTACGTGGCAATCCTTAAGCTGGGCTGAGGTGGCGCGCCAGGTTGCGGGCTTTGCCAAGTCGCTGCGCCAGCTTGGGCTGGAAAAGGGCGACCGGGTCATGCTCGTTTCGGAAAATCGTCCCGAATGGTGTATCGCCGATTTGGGCATCATGGCGGCGGGATGCGTGACTGTGCCGACCTACGTCACCAACACCGAACGCGACCATCAGCATATTCTCGACGACAGTGCGGCCCGCGCGGTGATTGTTTCGACCGCAAAGCTGGCAAAGACATTGATGCCGGCGGCATTGCGGTCTTCGCAAGCGGAATTCATCATCGCTATGGAGCCGCAGCCAGCGGTGCAGCATGGCCAATTGTCGATGCACCAATGGTCCGACATGGTTCAGGGCAATGATGCCGATGTACGGGCTGCTGAGGCGGCTATGGCCACAGTAACCCGCGACGATTTGGCGTGCATCATTTACACCAGCGGCACCGGCGGTGCACCGCGTGGTGTGATGCAGCATCATGGCGCGATATTGCACAATGCCGATGGCGCCGCTGAGGTCTTGCGCGACGATTTTGGGCTGGACGAAGAAGAAGTCTTCTTGTCATTTTTGCCGCTGTCACATGCCTATGAACATAGCGGCGGTCAGTTTCTGCCCATCGGTGTTGGCGCGCAAATCTATTATGCGGAAGGGCTGGAAAAGCTCGCATCCAATATTGAGGAAACACGGCCAACGGTAATGGTAGTCGTTCCCCGATTGTTTGAAGTCCTGCGCCAAAGAATGATCAAGGCCGTCGAAAAGCAGGGCAAATTTCCAAATTACTTGCTCAATAAAGCCCTGACCATTGGCGAGCGCGACTATTCGGGACGCAAGCGGCTTTCCGATGCGCCGATGCGGTTGATTTTATCGCGGACGATTAAACCCAAAATTCAGGGACGCTTTGGTGGCCGGATGAAGGCAATGGTATCGGGCGGTGCGCCGCTCAATCCCGACATTGGCGTGTTTTTCCAATCCTTGGGCATTACCTTGCTGCAAGGGTACGGACAGACCGAGTCTGGCCCCGTCATCAGCTGCAACCGGCCGCAAGCCGGTATCAAGATGGATACTGTCGGCCCGCCACTGAAGAATACGGAGGTCAAGATTGCCGAAGATGGCGAAATCCTTGTTCGCGGTCCTTTGGTGATGAAGGGCTATTGGCGGAACAAGGCGGAGACCGACCGGGTCATCAAGGATGGTTGGCTGCACACCGGCGACATTGGCCATATCGATGATTGCGGACGTATTGCCATTACCGACCGCAAAAAGGACCTGATCGTCAACGACAAGAGCGACAATATCGCGCCGCAAAAGATTGAGGGCATGCTAACGCTGCAGCCCGAAATTTTGCAGGCGATGGTTTCAGGGGACAAGCGGCCGTACATCGTTGGCCTGATCGTTCCAGATCCCGAATGGGCGCTGGAATGGGCGCGTGCGCAGGACATGAAATATGATTTCAATGCCTTGCAGGGCAATCCGCAGTTTCGTGCTGCGGTTCGTGCTGCCGTCGACCGGGTCAATGCGGATGTGTCGGTAACCGAAAAGGTCCGCCAGTTTGAATTTGCCGACGAGCCATTCTCCATCGAAAATGGCGAAATGACGCCGAGCATGAAAATTCGGCGCCATGTCATCCGCGAACGTTACGCCGCGCGCGTTAATGGCCTTTACAAGGACTGACGCGTCGCGACGTTTTGTCGGTTTGCTTATTTCGCGTCCAGCCATGCACTGACCCCGGAACGGATCCGGGGTTGGGTTTTGATGCGCGTTTCTACCGAACGGATTTTCATATGACTGCGCCCCGGTGGGGCGCTACGCATTCTGCGCCCAGATTAGAAATTCGACATTGCCTTGCGGCCCTGTAATCGGGCTGGTGGTCAAACCGCGCACCGTCCAGTTTTTTTCGATCAACCACTGCTGTACCTCGTTGCAAACGCGCTCATGGACTTCGGGGTCCCGCACGACGCCGCCTTTGCCAACTTCTTCGCGGCCCGCCTCAAACTGTGGTTTGATAAGTGCGATCAATTGCGCGCCGCTTTTGGCAAAGGTCAAAGGCCGATCTAGCACTTTGGCGAGACCGATGAAGCTTGCGTCACAGACGATCAGGTCAACGGGCTCGGTGATATGCACGTCGGTCAATATACGCGCGCTTGTCTGTTCATGAACCACGACCCGGGGGTCTTGCCGCAATTTCCACGCAAGCTGGTTCGTGCCGCTATCGACGGCGTACACCCGCGTTACCCCTTGCGTCAGCATAACGTCGGTAAAGCCGCCCGTTGACGAACCCACATCAATGGCCACCATGCCGGTTACATCGATGGCAAATTCATCAAGGGCATGGGCAAGTTTAATGCC
>DBOA01000189.1:4031-14248 GCA_002299195.1 Sphingomonadales bacterium UBA658 | reverse complement strand
TCAACATCGACGCCATTTTCGCGCGCGAGTTCCGCGCCAATCGCCTTGCGGACCGAATAGACGCTGATGCCTTCCACAATGGAATCGGGCCGTGAGAAATACACATGCTCGAAAATGCAGGGGCGTTGCGAAACGGGGATGAACGGCTTGTGCGAATGAATTTCGCTACCATGCACCACAACCAATTCGCCCGGTTCAACCGAACGGATGAATTCTGCGCCAACAATATCGAGCGCAACGGTTTCCGATGCGAAGATTATCGTATCGCCAAGCTTACCCATGACCAATGGACGAATACCCAACGGATCACGGCATGCGATCATGCCCTCTGTGGTCAGGCATATAAGCGAATAGGCGCCTTCAACGCGTTTCAGCGCGTCAATCAGGCGGTCCAGCAACGTGCGGTACCCTGACGTCGCCACCAAATGAATGATGACTTCGGTGTCAGATGATGACTGGAATATCGAACCGCGACGGACAAGGTCACGGCGCAATGCAACCGCGTTTGAAATATTGCCGTTATGCGCGACCGCAAATCCGCCGGTGGCAAGGTCCGCATATAAGGGCTGCACATTACGGAGCGATGTTTCGCCCGTCGTTGAATAGCGGACATGGCCAATGGCGCTGCTTCCGCCAAGGCCGTTGATGATTTCATCACGGTCGAAATTGCCCGCAACATGGCCCATGGCACGGTGTGTGTGAAATTCATGGTCGTCGTAACTTGTGATGCCGGCGGCTTCCTGGCCACGATGCTGAAGCGCATGTAGGCCAAGCGCAACCATCGCTGAAGCACCTTCGGCGTCGTAGACACCAAAAATCCCGCACTCCTCGCGAAGTTTGTCGTCATCAAATGGGTCGGTGGTCAGCATAATTCGAATCCCGCTGCTCGTCGCTGGCCGGCGTATAGGCAACGCATCATCGATTGTCTCCCCCTTGTCGTAGCAATGTAACAAAGAAAATGTTGGCGGGCCACTTGCCCTTGCGTTAGGCCTTGGAAATGATCGACGAGATTGAGACAGGGCTTGCCCTCACACCCAAATTTGACGCCAACGGATTGTTGACCGCTGTGGTCACCGATGCGGCGGATGGTGCCGTATTGATGGTGGCGCATATGAACGCGGAGGCACTCGCCAAAAGCATAGAGAGCCGCACTGCGGTGTTTTATTCGCGCAGCCGTCAGCGGCTTTGGCAAAAGGGTGAAAGCAGCGGCAATGTCCTGCACATTGTCGATATGCGCATTGACTGCGATCAGGACGCCATTTGGATAATCGCAAAGCCACAAGGCCCGACCTGCCATACCGGCGCGCGCAGCTGCTTTTATCGCAGGATAAACAAGGATGGATTGGAGCCAGTGTGACGCGCAGGGCATTTCCAATCTTCGCTTCATGCGCGCTGTCGGCCGGGTGCGGTGATAGCGCGCTCACATCGACCCTTGGGTCGGACGCTGGCGCAACGCTTGATGCACGCGCGGTGGAGACGGGTGTTTTGCCGAACCCGGATAAAATCGCATTTGCGGGCCGTTTTGAAACGCGCAGCGATCTTGGCATCGACAAATTCTGTGCTGTGAACAACGGCGCTAACCGCTTCGATATCGGTTTTCTTGCGGTCTTCGGGCCCGAAAGCAAATGCGAAGGAACCGGAACAGCGTCCGTTCAAGGCGATGTGGTCGAAATTGCATTGAACGGTAAAGGTGCTTGCACTTTCGCTGCCCGTTATGACGGCATTGAACTGCGCTTTGCTGGTGCGGTTGAAAGCGGTTGCGCGAGCTATTGCTCAGAAAAAGCGAGCCTTTCCGGCACACATTATTTCATGATTGAACCCGGCGATAGCGCGGCCCGCAATACACTTGGTCGCGAAATCGAGCGGCTCTGCGGTTAAGACCCCGGTATCGCGAAGCATGCTTGGCCCGATGCACTCACCTTTGCATGTCCGTGCATCCGAACAGTAAAATCCGACATCCCGTTCCGTGTTAACCAATTTTTAGCGCTGTTCTGTCACATCCCCATTTCAAACATTTGCAAAAGGGGAATGATGTGAGGGTACTCGCATTGGCATCACAGAAGGGCGGGTCGGGCAAAACGACCCTGTCCGGCCATTTGGCGGTTCAGGCGCAGCTGGCGGGCGCGGGGCCGGTTGTGCTTATCGATATCGATCCCCAGGGGTCTTTGGCCGATTGGTGGAATGAACGTGAAGCCGACCTTCCTGCGTTTGCGCAGACAACGGTGTCCCGCCTCGCCTCCGACCTTGCCGTATTGCGGCAGCAAGGTTTTAAATTGGCGGTGATTGATACGCCGCCCGCCATTACGATAGCTATCCAGAGTGTTATTTCAGTATCAGAGCTGATCGTTGTGCCGACGCGGCCAAGCCCGCATGACTTGCGCGCCGTGGGTGCCACCGTTGACCTGTGTGAACGCGCTGGCAAGCCGCTCATCTTCGTTGTCAACGGAGCGACGCCAAAGGCCCGGATTACTTCGGTAGCCGCAGTGGCACTGTCGCAGCACGGCACCGTCGCGCCGACTACGCTGCATCATCGCACTGATTTTGCTGCATCCATGATTGATGGCCGCACCGTGATGGAAATCGACCCCAATGGTCGGTCATCGCAAGAGGTTATCCACTTGTGGACATATATTTCGGACCGTCTGGAAAAGAATTTCCGCCGCACCGTTTTCAGTGCGCCGGCTGCCGTAAGCCATCAAATATCCGCCGCGCGTCCCATGGGTGGCTTCGGCCGCCGGGTCGTAGGTTAAGCGCAGGAAGGGCGAAAAAATGGGTGAACCTAAACCAATCGCTTCGCTTTCGGGCATATTGCTGGCACGCAAAGGTCTGGCACGTCCCGCTATGCGTCGTTCAACAATGCTTTCGAGCAATGGCAACGCGGCAATGTCGCAAGAGGATCTGGGTTGGAACGATATGGGATATGATGTCGATCCCGATCCCACGACTCCGATGGATTATGATCACGGCTTTCACGGGACTAACCCGCTTGCCGCGGCTGTTCCCGAAGTGAAGCATCAGCAAGATCGTCTCGCAGATGCACTTTTCGCTGACCTTGAACCGCAGGTTGGCTTTGACGACGAACCGCAGGTCGGCTTTGACAACTTTGCCGAGGAGCCGGAATCGCTCGCCGATGCACCGACATTGGTTACCGTGACGCCGGAGCCTGTAACACCGCTCATTTCGCGTCGTGGTAGCACGGATGCGCCACGTTCGCGTGCCCAGTCAAAGCCTGGCTTGAAAGAGAAAGCGGCCTTCACCTTGCGTCTTGATAGCGAACGGCATTTGAAATTGCGGCTGGCATGCGCGGTGCGCCACCAGTCGGCGCAACAGCTTGTGACTGATGCGCTTGATGCACTTCTCGGATCCATGCCGGAAATTGATGACCTCGCGTCCCATATTCCTGCGAAAAAACACTGATGCCTATATTTAGCTTTTTTGAGGTGATGTCATGAGTAGCCATTTTTTCATAAAGCTGGCCTTGTCGGCCGCGTTAGTTGTGGTGCCGGCAATGACTGCGTCAGCGGCCGGAGCGGGCAGCACGGTCAATGCTTCCGTCAATATCGCATCGCCGCAAAAGGCATTTGCCTGGGCAAAGAAAGCCGAACGCGCGCTGGCCAAAGGCAATTCCGACAAGGCATTGGCCTTTGCAGAGCGTGCGGTTCAGGCCGACATGCAAAACCGCGATTATCGTGGGTTTCTGGCGCGTTTGTACATGGCGAAGGGACGTTTTGCCTTAGCAGAGCGGACGTTGATGGACGTTATGGAGCTAGGCCAAGCCGACTCACGCACCGTTATCAGCCTCGCATTGGCGCGTATCGCCTTGGGCAACGCCGAATCGGCCGTTTTGCTTATCGATTCGAACCGATCCATTCTGCCCTTAAGTGACTATGCGTTGACTTTGGCTTTGGCGGGGCGTTCGGCGGATGCCGTCAAAATCCTGACCGATGCCGTGCGCACCGACACTGCCACATCGCGCATACGGCAGAATCTGGCATTGGCCTATGCACTTGACGGTCGCTGGCGCGATGCTCGGATCATGGCTTCGCAAGATATGGCGCAGGAGCGTGTCAACGAACGGATCGCCGAATGGGCGCAGCTTGCGCGTCCCGGTGCTTATGCGTCGCGCGCAGCAGGTCTGTTGAAGGTTCAGCCTGACATGTCGGATACAGGACAGCCGCTGCGCCTCGCGTTAAGCAGCATTAATGCCATTGGATTTGCGCAGGCTGATGTCGCGCCAACGGCTGCACCAGAATTGGTAGATGTTTCGTCTGTACCCGCAGCAGCAGTGGAGTTGGCTGTGGTGGGTCCGGCACCTGTGTCGGACAGTGCAGGTTTTGCGGCTGTTGAGAATTATATGAGGGCTGCCGAGGCTGCGCCGAGCCAGCCGGTTTACGAAGCGCCGCTTATCAAAGCGTCAGACGTCCCGGCAAAGTCGTTTGTGGCCGCGCCGGTGAAGCTCTCCGTGTCCTATGCGCCGAAGGCAGCAACGCCAGCGGCTGCCGGAAGCCACTTGGTTCAGCTGGGCGCGTTCTCGTCTGTTGCCAGTGCGCAAGCGGCTTGGAACAAATATGCCAAACGCTACCGCGCACTGAACGGCTTTGCCTCCGATAGCTCAACCATAACGGTCAACGGCAAGAAGCTTGTTCGTCTGGCTGCAATGGGTTTCGGGGACGCATCAAGCGCACGGGCAACTTGTAAGATGATCAAGTCGCAAGGCGGCGATTGCTTCGTGCGGACGAATGGTGGCCCCCAGAATATCCGCATGGTGAATGCCGCGGGGCGTAAGATCGCGGCACGATAAATTGACAGATGAGAGTCGCTAAGGGGCGGCGGGTCTAAATGACCTTGCCGCCCTTTAGCATATGGCGCACGCGGCCCTGAACCGGCAGTCGGTCAAATGGCGTATTGCCCGCAAGTGCGGCCATGCGGTCGCCATCGACTTGCCAAGGCGCATCTGGGTCGACGAGGATGAGGTCCGCCTCATATCCTTCTGCTATTTGGCCTGCATTCAGCCCCAAGATCTTCGCAGGATTTGATGCCAGCAGTTCGAACAACCGCCCGGTCGAAATCACATTGTCCCGCACGAGGTTGAGCGACAGCGCGAGAAGCGTTTCCGCCCCCGCCATGCCCGGCGCGCTTTCGGAATAGGGCAGGCGCTTGTCCTCTGGCCCGCGCGGATCGTGCCCCGATGCAATCACGTCAATCGTGCCATCGGCAACCGCGGCGACACAGGCCAGCCGGTCGCTTTCCGAACGCAAGGGCGGCGACAGATGGGCGAATGTCCGGAAATCAGAAACGGCATTGTCGGATAGGAACAGGTGCCCCGGCGTGATGCCGCATGTGATGCGCAAGCCCTTTGCCTTCGCTGCACGAATAAGGTCCAGCCCCCGCGCGGTCGTCACTTGGCGGAAATGCACATGGGCGCCGCTTTCTTCCGCAAGCAATAGGTCGCGGGCGATGGCAAGTGCTTCGGTGATGGGGGATGCGCTGGATAGACCCAGCAACGTCGCCGTTTCCCCGGCGGTCGCAACCGCGTTTCCCGATAGGCCTGCATCTTCGCTATGTACAAAGACGGGCAGGTCGAGCGCATGGCAGTAGCGCATGATGCGCAGCAATATGCCGCTATCGGCAATCCATTTGCGTCCTGTGGCAACGCCAACTGCGCCCGCGTCTTTCATCAGCGCGATTTCGGCCATTTGCAGTCCGTTTAGGCCCTGCGTTGCTGCAGCGAGCGGGTGTACCCACAGGTCGGGTTTCCCTTTCAGCGCGGCAAAGCGCACCGTTGCGGGGTCGTCGTGCACAGGCGACTGGTCAGGCATCAATGCGGCGCGCGTGATGCCGCCAAAGCGGAAAGCGGGCTTGTCGGTCTTAAACACGCCCAGATCAATGATGCCCGGCGCGATGATGAGATCGCTGGCGTCCAACTGGTTCGCTATCGGGGTCGTTTTGCCAACCGAGGCAATTTTGCCATTTTCGATATGCACATTCAGTGGCTTGGCCTTGTTTACGCCGGGCAAAATGGCGTGGCCGTTCAGGATGCTGATTCCCGTCATGACCAACCCTCCTGACCGCGTGCTTTTCGGGTGAGTATATCGAGGCACGCCATGCGAACGGCGACACCCATTTCTACCTGTTCGGTAATGGCGGAACGTTCAACATGGTCGGCGACATTGCTCGCAATCTCTACGCCGCGGTTCATTGGACCCGGGTGCATGACCAGCGCATCGGGCTTGGCCAATGCTAGCCGGCGTTCATCAAGGCCATATAGATGGAAATATTCGCGGGGCGAGGGGATGAAATCCCCCTGCATGCGCTCATTCTGAAGCCGCAGCATCATGACGACATCCGCGCCATCCAATGCGGCATCAAAATTGGTGAAGGTCTGCGCACCAAAGGCCTCGATACCGCTTGGCATCAATGCAGGTGGCGCAACGACGCGGACTTCAGCGCCTAATGTTTTGAGGCAGAACAGGTTTGAGCGCGCAACGCGGCTGTGCAGCACATCGCCGCAGATGACGACGGTTTGGCCTTCGAGGCGCCCTTTGCGGCGCATGATGGTCAGCGAATCGAGCAGCGCCTGCGTGGGATGTTCGTGGCTTCCGTCGCCTGCATTGATGACGGGGCAATCGACTTTGCTTGAAATCAGCTGCACCGCACCGGAACTGCCGTGGCGGATGACAATGGCATCGGCGCGCATGGCGTTTAACGTCATTGCCGTGTCGATGAGCGTTTCGCCTTTTTTGACGCTCGATTGCGCCGCGTGCATATTCACGACATCTGCACCAAGCCGTTTTCCAGCAATTTCGAACGACAGCAATGTGCGTGTCGAATTTTCAAAAAAGGCATTGATAATCGTAAGGCCCGACAATCGGCCATCATGCTTTGCAGGGCCGGAGCGGTTCAAGGCCACCCATTGTTCAGCCTCTTTCAGGATGTAGAGAATTTCCCATTTCTGAAGTCCAGCGATACCAAGCAAATGCTTGTGCGGAAAAGCGCCCGACCCGCTTGGAAAGCTGTCGGCTGCAAAAGGCTGTGTCCATGTCATTAAAGCGATGCCCTTAAAGGGAAGGGGGGCAATACTCAATCGTTTTGTCGGCTATGTCTTGGCCGGGCAAAAACCGTCACCCAATGGTCAGCGCATCGATTGCGCCTTGCAGGATGAATGCCGCTGCGCCGCTGTCGATTTTTTCGGCCCGTTTTGCACGGCTCATGTCCGCGGCGATCATATCGCGCTCAACGGCTTGGGTCGACCAGCGTTCGTCGCGCAACAAAATTGGAAGGCTAAGGTCCGCGATGTTGCGCGCAAAAGCGCGGCTTGATTGGCTTCTGGGGCTTTCACTGCCATCCATGTTGAGCGGCAGGCCAATCACGATACCGCGCGTGGGGCGGGTCGCAATCGCGGCGCTGAGTAACGCCTTGTCTTTGGAAAACTTGCTTCTGCGGATCAGATCGGCGGGGGATGCGAAAGTCCAGCCAGCGTCGCAAAATGCCGTGCCAATTGTTTTGGTGCCGATATCGAGCCCAATTAACACGCCGCCATCGGGCAGCTGTTTCAGAAAATCGGCGACGGCGTCAAAAATCATTTATGAAAAAACTTCCGTAGCCGCAACGTGGCATCCGCCCGCACATTCGCCCAAAACAGTGGGAAGTCGTAAACATGGTAATTGTTGCCCGGCAGGACATATGGACCCACTTCGGGCGGATCGCCGATCAACAGAAAGCCCTTTGAGTCGCATCGTGCGGGTACGGCACCGACGACCAGCTCGCCGGTTTCCATCGACGCATCTGGTTTTAACGTGCCCGAATTGGCCTTCATGTCAGCCGCAGCTGCTGCGCCACCGTTCAAAGGATTGGTGCACAACATCGCAGTGCCTTTACGGCTTTCGCTGTTGAAACCCATCGTTGCGTCGTAGACTTTTGATATGCGGTCATACTCGGCTGGCTCGGCAAAGCTCTGCCACGCCATGATGCATCCCGTTTGATCCGGACCCGAGCATGCAGGCAGCCCCATCGCAGCGACATCATTGTCCACTGAAATTGGCCAGCCAACAACATAAGCAGCGACGATTCGTTTGGCGATTGGTTTGCCTGCAACGCGATCCTTCAGCAGATGCGTAAGGTGCAGCGCGCCTTGGCTATGGCCAGCCAATATAATCGGCCGGTCTTTTTGCACCTTCGCTACAAATTCATCGAACGCCAAAAGAACGTCTTGGTATGCGGCGTCCAACGCCTGTTGACCCTCGGGCTTCGTAGTCAGGAACGATCCTATAGCCGCCTGACGATAGCGGGGCGCCCACATTTCGCCGGTGCTGGCGAATGGCGAGGCCAAGCCGCGTAGGAACAATCTGGCGCGATCCTGCGATTCCGCATCGTCCAGCGGGGCATTCCAATGGTCCCTGCCGATATAGGATGTTGGATGAACGAAGAATATCGCGGCGGGTCCACGCACTTCTCGCTTGGCTGCGCCCACAGGCAACCAGTCGGCTGGATTCCCGGTCTTGCCGGGCCGCGCGAACCACATATCGTTGCTGGCATATTTGTTCGGTTCAAACGCCGCCTGTTTTTCGAACTTTGCTGTTGGCACGAATGCCAGTTCGGTGAGCTCAGCCTCATAAATGCGGATAACGAAACCGCCCGCAATGACGAGGACGATGAGCGCTGCAACGATATAAATGAATTTACGAGCCAAGTTTATGTCCTGAAATTTTGATGCGATTTAGCCGATTGGACGGAAATAGCATCGGAAAATTGAATGCAGCCTGAAAGATTAAGCTTTTCCGTTGAAGCGGGGCAGGCGCAATGCTAGCGGCTGGCTTATGTCTGTAGATAAAGATACCGTGAACAAAATCGCACGGCTTTCGCGCATCGCGATTAGCGATGCAGAGGCTGACAAGATGGTCGGCGAACTCAATGGCATTCTTGCCTGGGTGGAGCAATTGGGCGAGGTCGACGTCACTGGCGTTGAGCCGATGACGGCTGTCATCTCCAATAAGCTGCGCCTGCGCGACGACGTCGTCACCGATGGCGATGTCCGCGACAAGGTGCTTGCCAATGCGCCAGCGAAGGAAGGCAGCTTCTTTGGCGTGCCCAAGGTGATTGAGTGATGCAGGGCTATACTCTCCCTTTCGTCATCCTGAACTTGTTTCAGGATAAAACGCAACGCCATTTTGTTCTGCTGAAACAAGTTCAGCATGACGAGGATTCGGTATGACTGATTTTTCGAGACTGGGCGTAGCTGCCATTCGTGATGGCGTCGCCAAAGGCGAATTCAAAGCCGTTGAGGTTGCTGAAGCGCTGAACACGCGCGTTGCTGCGGCAAAGGCACTGAACGCCTTTATCGTGGAAACACCTGAAATGGCCGTTGCGGCTGCGCAAGCGGTCGATGCCGACCGCGTGGCGGGCAAGCCACTTGGGAAAATGGCCGGTGTGCCAATTGGCATGAAGGATTTGTTCTGCACCGAAGGCGTGCAGACGACTGCCGCAAGCCATATGCTGGAAGGCTTCGTGCCGACTTATGAGTCGACAGTATCTGCCAATCTTTGGAAGGCTGGGGCAGGGATGTTGGGTAAGCTCAACCTTGACCAGTTCGCCATGGGTTCGTCGAACGAAACCAGCTATTTCGGTAATGTTATTTCGCCTTGGCGTCGCAATGACGGTGGCAACGCGGCACTTGCGCCGGGTGGTTCATCTGGCGGTTCGTCCTCTGCCATCGCTGCACGGCTTTGCCCTGCTGCGACAGGTACCGACACCGGTGGATCCATCCGCCAACCAGCGGCATTTGTCGGCATTAGCGGCATAAAGCCAACCTATGGCCGCTGCTCGCGCTGGGGCGTTGTGGCATTCGCCAGTTCGCTTGACCAAGCTGGCCCAATGGCACGTGACGTGCGCGATTGCGCGATCATGTTGGAGGCCATGGCCGGCTTTGATCCAAAGGATTCGACCTCGCTCGATTTGCCTGTCCCTGCATGGGAAGCAGCTTTGAACAGCGATCTGAAGGGCAAGCGCATTGGCATCCCCCGCGAATATCGTCTTGATGGTATCGATGAAGATATTGCCAAGATGTGGGATAATGGCATCGCATGGCTGAAGGATGCCGGCGCGGAAATCGTCGACATCAGGCTGCCGCACACAAAATATGCGTTGCCTGCTTATTATATCATCGCCCCTGCTGAAGCGTCATCGAACCTTGCGCGCTATGACGGCGTGCGCTTCGGTTT
>DBOA01000189.1:0-3634 GCA_002299195.1 Sphingomonadales bacterium UBA658 | reverse complement strand
TTCGGCGAAGAAGTGCGCCGCCGCATCATGATTGGCACTTATGTGCTCAGCGCTGGCTTCTACGACGCATATTACACGCAGGCGCAAAAGGTCCGTGCGTTGATTGCACGCGATTTCGATAATGCGTGGGCAAGCTGTGACCTCATCCTCGCGCCAACCGCACCAAGCGCGGCCTTTGGCTTGGGTGAGAAAAACGCCGACCCATTGTCGATGTATTTGAACGACGTGTTTGCGGTGCCTGCCTCGCTGGCCGGTCTGCCCGCGATGTCGGTTCCGGGTGGCCTCGACAAGCAAGGCCTGCCTTTGGGGCTGCAGATCATCGGTAAGGCGCTTGACGAACAGGCTGTACTTAACGCTGGCCTTGCGATTGAGCAGCGTTCAGGATTTACGGCGGAAGCCGGAGAGTGGTGGTAATATGAGCGAGTACCGCATCCAGGGAAACACCGGCGAGTGGGAGGTCGTGATTGGCCTTGAAGTCCATGCGCAGATCACCAGCGAGTCCAAACTCTTTTCGGGCTCCTCCACCGGCTTTGGCGCCGAACCCAACAGTCATGTCAGCCTTGTCGACGCAGCCATGCCCGGCATGTTGCCTGTGCCAAACCGCGAATGTCTGCGACAGGCTGTGCGCACCGGCATGGCGATCAATGCACAGATCAATCGCTGGTCGCGCTTTGACCGTAAGAATTATTTCTACGCCGATTTGCCGCAGGGCTACCAGATTTCGCAGCTGTATCACCCCATCGTGGGTGAGGGTGAGATCGAGGTTACGTTAAACGAAAAAGACCCGGACAGCCCGACCAAGAAAATCGGCATCGAGCGTATTCACGTCGAACAGGACGCAGGCAAGTTGATGCATGATCAGCATCCAACGATGTCATTTGTCGATTTGAACCGCTCGGGTGTTGCGCTGATGGAAATCGTGTCGCGTCCCGACATTAGCAGCCCGCAAGAGGCAGGGGCGTATCTCAAGAAACTCCGCTCCATCCTGCGCTATGTCGGATCATGCGACGGCAATATGGAGCAAGGCTCCATGCGCGCTGATGTCAACGTGTCTGTCCGCAAGCCCGGTGGTGAACTGGGTACGCGCACAGAGACCAAGAACGTCAACTCGATCCGCTTCATGATGCAGGCGATTGAGTATGAGGCGCAGCGTCAGGTGGATCTGATCGAAAGCGGCGGCGCAGTGGTTCAGGAAACCCGCTTGTTCGACCCGAACAAGATGGAAACGCGCTCGATGCGGTCGAAAGAAGACGCGCATGATTATCGTTATTTCCCGGACCCTGATTTGTTGCCAGTCGAACTCGACGACGCGTTTCTTGAGGAATGCCGTGCGTCCTTGCCCGAACTTCCCGACGCAAAACGTGCGCGTTATGAAGCATTGGGCCTTACCGCATACAATGCGGCGGTTCTGACGGCAGAAGCCGAAACGGCGTTTTGGTTTGAAGATTTGTTGGCCGAAGGCGTCGATGCCAAGCAGGCGTCGAACTGGCTGATGTCCGAATTGTTCGGTGCGCTGAACAAGCTGGGCAAGACCTTGGACGAAAGCCCGGTCAATCCAAAGCAAGCGGCCGAGCTTCTTGGCCTGGTTGCCGATGGCACGATCAGCGGCAGCATCGCCAAGCAGGTTTTCGAAATCATGCTTGAGACCGGGCAGGGTGCGTCTGCGATTGTCGAAGAGAAAGGCCTGAAACAGACCAACGACACGGGCGCAATTGAGGCAGAGATTGCCAAGATCATGGCCGCCAATGAAGATAAGGTCACCGAGTACCGGTCGGGCAAAGACAAATTGTTTGGCTTCTTCGTGGGCCAGACGATGAAGGCGATGCAGGGCAAGGCCAATCCGCAAATCATCAACGACTTGCTAAAAAAGGCGCTTGGTTAACAGACGATAAGGGCGCAGCGGCGGTTTTGCCGCTTCTGCCCTTGCCCTAGCGGGGCTTTCCCGTTAGAGGCTCCCGTCGTTTGTGAAACGGCAGCTTTTCGTAAGCGGGCGTGGCGGAATTGGTAGACGCACCAGATTTAGGTTCTGGCATCGCAAGGTGTGGGGGTTCGAGTCCCTTCGCCCGCACCACGAAATAGGAAAGTTCCCGGCTGTCGTTGAGCCCGAAAGCCATTTAACGTTTAAGGTGAGGCCAGCCGCTTTGCCTGCAGATAGAGAAGATATTATGCAAACCGTCGAGACACAGAATGAAGGCCTGAAGCGCGCATATCGTATGACGATTACCGCGAAAGACGTCGAATCACGCATCGATGCCGAGGTAAAGAAAATCGCCCCTCAGGTGCGTATGCCCGGTTTCCGCGCTGGTAAGGTTCCAGCCAATCTGGTCAAGAAAATGCATAAGGATTCGTTGCTTCAGGACGCGCTGAACAGTTCGATCCAAGAAGGCGTCCAAAAGGCGATTTCGGATAACAAGCTGCGCCCTGCGACTCAGCCGCACGTGCATCTCGACAATGGGTACGAGCCCGGCAAAGACGCGGTTGTTGATTTCCATCTCGAAGTCCTGCCCGCCATTACGGCGCCGTCGATCGATGGCATCACGCTTGAGCGTCTGACGGTTGAAGTCAGCGAGGCACAGGTCGACGAATCGATCCTGAAGCTTGCTGAAGGTCAAAAGAGCTTTGAAACGGCTGACAAGAAATATGCCGCAAAGATGGGCGACAGCGTTGTCATCGACTTTGAAGGCAAGGTCGACGGCGTACCATTTGAAGGCGGCAAGGGCGAAGGCATGGCCGTTGAGCTTGGCTCGGGCCAACTGATTCCGGGTTTTGAAGACCAGCTCGTTGGCGTCAAAGCCAATGACGAGAAGGTTTTGAACGTAACCTTCCCTGAAGATTACAATGCCGAAAACCTGAAGGGCAAGCCCTCGACGTTTGACATCGTCGTCACCGAAGTGCGCAAGCCAGTCGAAGCGAAAGCGGATGACAATCTTGCCAAGATGTTCGGCCTTGACGGTATCGACAAGCTGCGTGAACTGATGAAGGTTCAGGTTGAGCAAGAACATAACGGTCTGACCCGCACCTACATGAAGCGCCAGTTGCTTGATCAGCTTGCTTCGGATCATGACTTTGACGTGCCGCCATCGATGGTCGAAGCAGAATTCGAACAGATTTGGGCGCAGTTGGAGCAGGAAGCTGCCCGCGAAGAAGACGCCGAAGCTGCGAAGAAGGAAATGGAAGCCGAGCGCGAAGAGTATCGCGATATCGCCGTTCGCCGCGTTCGCCTTGGTTTGTTGCTCTCCGAAATCGGTCAGGCAAATGGCGTTGAAGTCAGCCAACAGGAAATGAACATGCTCGTGCAGCAAGCTGCGCAGCAATATCGCCCTGAAGACCGTCAGCGTTTTGTGCAGTATCTGCAGGAAAACCCAATGGCAGCGGCCCAGCTGCGTGCGCCAATGTTTGAAGACAAGGTTGTAGATTTCTTGTTCGACAAGGCGACGATCACGGAAAAGACCGTAACTAAGGACGTTCTTGAAGCAGCGATTGAAGCTGAACCAGACGCAAAGCCAGCGGCCAAGAAGAAGGCACCTGCGAAAAAGGCTGCAGCAGCTAAGGAAGAGGCGCCTGCAAAGGAAGCTAAGCCTGCTGCAAAGAAAGCTGCTACTAAGAAGGACGCGGACGAAGCTAAGCCAGCGGC
>DBOA01000004.1 GCA_002299195.1 Sphingomonadales bacterium UBA658 | reverse complement strand
GACGTGGCAGTATAACATCAGGTTGGAGTTTGCGATGCCGCGCATCACAACATCACGCACCGCCGCCATATGGTTCAGCGTTTCGCTGTCGGCAGTTTCAAAGGCGATGCCGTCGACCTGGATCATCTGGATCAGGTCGCCGCCGCGGGTCATCACCGTATGGTCATCCAAATGCCCGGCATAAGGCAGACGGTCCCCTGCACATGGGTCCAAAGCTGCTGCTTTTTGGGCGGCCGTTTTCATGGATTAAGGCCGGTAACTGTTGCAGCGCCAAAGATCATGCGTGCGCGTGCGGCCGCAACGGCTTACTTTCGTAATCCAGAGATCAAAAATCCGGGGCTCCCGCAAACAGGCCATATAGCCAATAGCATGGATGACGGCGGCAGCCGGAATTGCCCAGAATGACCGTGTGATCAGAAAAATCTCGGTAGTCACGACCAGATTTATGACAAAATAGCTATATGTGACGCCAGCGAACATCTGCGGCTGTGTTAATGCTCGGAATATCGGCGTGCGATTCAGCGGGGTCATAGCCTAACCGCCAACTGCGGCGACACGAATACCTGAGACAATCGCTGTGGCGCCAAACAGGATAAAGCATCCAATGATGACGGTAGCACCAAAGCGCCAGTTCATGCGTCCGGTCAGCATCATCAGACCCACAACAGCGACCGCAATCACGGCTGCCGTCGTTGCAACATTGCCAAGCAGTGTTCCTTGTATCCACCCAAGCGCATTGACGATTGGTCCCGAACCCTGCGGATCGACATTGGCCACCTGTGCCATCGCGTTTTTTGAAACAGCCAAAGCGAGGGCAAAAAATACAAAAAAGCGTCTGAACCTATATGTCATCATGAACCTCAATATCCGGTGCGATAAGTCGATGTAGCCGACAGACGTTGCATTATTTGGCGGACGTAGTTTTGTGTTTCGCGATACGGCGGGATGCCACCATATTTTATCACCGCCCCTGGTCCAGCATTATATGCCGCCAACGCAAGTGGCACGTTATTGCCAAAGCGTTCAAGCTGCTGGCGTAGATAAGCCGTTCCACCGACCACATTCTGTTCCACATCATGCGGGTTACGCACACCCAATTGCCGCGCAGTTTCCGGCATAAGTTGCATCACACCTACTGCCCCGGCCGTGGAAATGGCGCGCGGGTTATATCGTGACTCTTGCCACGCAACGGCGTCGACCAGATTGCGGTCAACGCCGAACCGTGTTGCCGTAACCTGAATATGCTGCCGCACGACATTTTGTGATTGAGAGGGGCCAGATGCGTGCTGTGCCTTGGAATCATATCGACCTTCACCAACAGGTGACGGGTCCGTCCGCCATACAGGCTGGGATATTTCGACAAGACTGCCATTCTGTTTGAGTTCGAAAACATTTGCGTGCGCAACCGAACAAAATCCCGCGAGCGGTAAAATTGCAAAAATTGTAAGTGTAAAGCGCCTGTCGACCATGTTTTGAGCCTATTTTACGCTTTTTCCATGCCGTTGAGTAATCTGCTACCCCACCCATCGCAACAAAAAATTATTGTCGGCAGTTAAAAAAAGGTTAAGAAAAAAAGTGTTGCGTCAGCGTTGCAAAATTACATGTGTGTTGCAGGCATTGATGTGAGCCACGGGTGATCAAAAACTTGGAATTGATCTTGCATTGTTGGGGGGAAGTGTGATGACGCAACCTGAATGCTTAACTCTTGATGGGCCAACAAATTCTGATGCCGCCCCTGATACGGTCGCTCCGTCGCAGGGAACTGTCGGTGAAAAATCACCCGCTATTTTTGCAATCCCCGCTGCTTCCTTGGTCGTGGCCGCCTGTGGTGGTGGCGGAGCTGATGGCAATTCAATTGCCTCTGTTTTGACACCTAGTGCGCCAGTCGCGAAGCCGGCGACAGATGGCGAAGCAGTACGTTTCATCTTGAAGGCCAGCCTTGCCGCGACGGAACCCGAAGTCGCGGATATTCGATCTGTGGGTTTCGTGGCCTGGCTGGATAAACAGATGGACATTCCGATCAGCCAGACAGGCGTCGCCTGGCTTTCATCGCGCGGTTACGATCAAGTGACGGTCGATGAATTTTATCAGCGAGATTCTTTGGCTGATTACATGGCCTGGAACCAGTTGATTACTAGCCCCGACCCCGTTCGCAAAAGATTGGCCTACGCGCTTTCCCAATTTTTTGTCGTATCCACCAACGGCATCGAAATCACATGGCGGTCGAATGCTATGGCGGCTTACTGGGACGTTCTCAACCGCCATGCTCTGGGTAATTTCCGTCAGTTACTGGAAGATGTAACACTCAACCCCGCAATGGGCGTTTACCTGAGCACACTCGATAACAAGAAAGAAGATACGCGGACTGGTCGCGTACCCGACGAAAATTATGCGCGTGAAGTCATGCAGCTTTTCACCATTGGTTTGAATGAGCTGAATAATGACGGCACCAAAAAAATCGGAACCACTGGTCAGCCCATCGAAACATATACTAGTTCCGATGTGTCGAACCTCGCGCGCGTATTTACCGGTTATAGTTACGACTATTCGAATTTGGTCAGAACACCTTCTGTCCGTGTGCCATCAACATTGGTAGCGCCGTTAGAATCTGTAATCAGGCCAATGACAAGCGACCCGACCAGATGGTCAAGGCCGCAGACCGCCAGCGAACATTCCATGTTGGAAAAAACATTTCTGGGCACCACTATTCCGGCCAATACCGATGCACCAACATCCATGAAACTGGCGCTGGACGCACTTTTTAACCATCCCAATGTAGGCCCGTTCTTTTCCAAACAAATGATCCAGCGTTTGGTGACCAGTAACCCTAGCGCTGGCTATGTTGATCGTGTTGCCAAGATATTTAACAATAATGGTTCGGGCGTTCGTGGCGATTTGCGCGCGGTTTTCAAGGCCATTTTGCTGGATGATGAAGCCACAAATGCGGCTGGGTTGACGTCGCCGACCTTTGGCAAAGTACGCGAGCCCGTGCTGCGCTTTACGCAATGGGCTCGAAATTTCGGTGCCACATCGCGATCAGGTAATTGGATTATCGCAAATTTGTCCAATCCTGCCACCAGCCTTGGGCAAAGCCCCTTGCGCGCGCCGTCTGTATTTAATTTTTACCGCCCAGGTTACGTCCCTGCCAACACCGCCATTGCAACCAACGCGCTCGTCGCACCTGAATTCCAAATCGTTACCGAAGTGAGTGTTGCTGGCTATATCAACTTCATGGCTTCAGCCATCGGATCAGTCAACGGCCTGAACAATGACGTCAAAGCTACCTATACGCGTGAGCTAGCTATCGTGTCCGACACGGCGGCCTTACTGAACAGGCTGTCTTTGTTATTATCTGGAAACCAGCTCACCGACACCACCAAAGCAACTATCAAAGCCGCGCTTGACGCGACGACCGTCACGGACACCAGTGCGTTGGCAGACAAAGAACGACGCGTGTATCTAGCGACACTTCTTGTGTTTGCTTCCCCTGATTATCTCGTCCAAAAATAGGGAGCGCATCGTGCACATTAGCAAAATGGAAGATATTTCGCGGCGTGCTTTCCTTCGCCGCTCTAAACAATTGGCCGTGGCGGGGACAGCGGGGTCTTGGGCCATGGGTCTTGCCGGCATGGGGGAGGCTGCCGCTTTCAGTGCAGGCAATGATTATCGCGCATTGGTCTGCGTATTTTTTAACGGTGGCAATGACCATAATAGCACATTAATCCCCTATGACTCGGCAAATTACGACTTGTATAGCGCCATTCGCGGAGGCGGCCCTGGACAAACGGCAGGTGGCATTACCTTAGCGCGTTCGTCTCTCGCAGCAACGGCCCTCACACCCGCCAACGGCCAAGTGCTGACTAATAATGTGCAATATGCGCTCGCACCGCAAATGACCCGCATGAAAGCTTTATTTGATGTAGGTAAAATTGCGCCATTGCTGAATGTTGGCCCGCTTATCGCGCCATTAACTTTGGCCCAATATCAAAGCAGCAATTTGGTCGCAAACCCCCGTCCTGCGAAGCTGTTTTCGCATAATGACCAACAATCGACATGGCAGTCGTCTAGGCCTGAAGGTTCTACAGACGGTTGGGGTGGCCGTATGGGGGACCTTGCCTTATCAAGCAACACCAATTCACTCTTCACCTGCATTTCGGCTGCGGGCAATGCCGTGTTTTTGGCCGGGAAAGACGCGATAACCTATCAAATTTCGCCAACAGGGGCAACTTCCATCGGCGGTCTAAAGAGCCCGTTATTTGGCTCTACGGCGGGCAGCAACGCCCTTCGGACGTTGTTGACACAGTCGAGCAACAATATGTTTGAAGCTGAATATAACAGGGTGGCACGCCGTTCCATTGATGCGGAAAGTGTTGTCAATGCGGCGCTCCAGCCGACATCCCTGGCGACTTCATTCCGGCCAGTGTCTGGCACCAACACTTTAGCTGACCAGCTTCAAATTGTCGCCCGACTAATAGCTGCTCGCCAACCACTGGGCGTAAAGCGCCAGGTGTTTATGGTAAACTTGGGCGGCTTTGACCATCACGATAATTTGATTGTGGGTCACGCAACGCTGATGGACCGTGTCGACTTCGCAATGGACGCTTTTTATCGCGCTACCGTGGAATTGGGTGTCGCTGACAAAGTGACTACATTCACGGCCTCTGATTTTGGCCGCACGCTGCAATCCAATGGTGATGGATCCGACCATGGCTGGGGCGCACATCATTTCATCATGGGTGGCGCTGTTAACGGCGGCCGCTATTACGGCGTCGCTCCACAAATTTCCGTTAGAAGTCCAGACCAAGTGGGCGTTGGCCGTTTGCTTCCAACGGTCTCTGTAGATCAATATGCTGCAACACTCGCCACATGGTTCGGCGTTGCACCTAGCGAATTACCAAGCATCTCGCCAAACATTGGTCGGTTTAACGGCGCCAATTTGGGTTTCATGCAATAGCGGCACCAGTCGTCCTAGCGCTAACCCCGCGTATTCGCTGAGCTTTGACAGCGCCTGACATGCGATGAACTGTCGACGTTTTGGAACCTACACAGGGATTTTTACAAATCGCCATATCGACCTTTGTTTTGGCGGGCGGCAGTAAGGCGCAGTGCTTTGTAACGATGTATGCATGAGTTTTGGATTAGTCCGCTTTTGCTCATCTGTCAGAAAATACGGACAGACCGCTCACGGCCCAATTGACGACGTTCAAAGCGCACCAAGAAAATCCCGAAAGCGGTGATTGGTAAAGGTCATTGCAAATGGCATGAATTGGGCCGGGGGCGGACTGACCGCTATTAAGTAGAAAGCATAGATTAAAGACAAAGCGGTTACCAAAAACTCGCCAATAATTCCTTGCACTTATGGCTATTGCCGAGAAGCCACCGAACGTAATTTACCTCAATTTGTTCATCAGACATCGTCGGACATCCTGCGATGCGACAATATGAGTTCAGCTTCGATTTGACGCAGAAAATGACGAACTAGCGTCACTATGTCGTCTCGCCGATTTGCCGGCGAACCTATGATTAGCCGGTCTGCCTTCAATCGTGTGAAATCAAACTTGTGCTACCCTGCTTCTTATCTTACTTCGCAGCTTGAAAATTAAGCTGGCGAGGGAAGGCAGCAAATATGCGGGCTACGACGCCGACATCCATTAAAGCCGATACGCCAGCCAAGTTGCCGATTTGGCGGCAGTTATATGTGCAAGTGCTATTAGCCATCTTCCTCGGTGCTTTGTTAGGGCATCTCTATCCCGATATCGGTTCTGCCTTAAAGCCGCTTGGCGATGGCTTCATTAAGTTGGTCAAAATGATCATTGCGCCCGTTATTTTCCTCACCGTTGCAACGGGGATTTCCGGTATGCGTGATTTGTCGGCTGTCGGCAGTGTGGCGGGAAAGGCATTTGCCTATTTCTTTTTCTTCTCGACGCTTGCACTGATTATCGGTCTTGTGGTCGGCAATATCTTACAGCCCGGCGCTGGCTTAAATATTGATCCCGCCTCGCTCGATGCCAGCAAGGTAGCGGATTATGCCAAGACATCAGAGGGGCAGACAATTGCTGGCTTTGTACTCAACATAATTCCAGAGACTTTATTCAGCGCCATGACCAGCGGTAACATACTGCAAGTGCTGCTTGTCGCCATACTGACCGGGCTCGCGCTGTCTGCCACGCGCCCCCATAGTGATTTGGTGCTTGACGTCCTTGCTTCATTCAATGCGGTGATTTTCAAGCTCGTTCACATGTTGATGAAATTGGCCCCAATCGGGGCGTTTGGAGCGATAGCGTTCACGATTGGCGAATTCGGCATCGCCTCACTTGCTAACCTCGCAGCTCTAGTGGCTACTTTCTATCTTACCTCGCTCCTGTTCGTGGTCGTCATACTTGGCGCTGTTGCATATTTCACCGGGTTCTCCATTTTTAAGATGATCCGTTATTTGCGTGAAGAACTTTTGCTGGTGCTTGGCACATCGTCTTCCGAAGCAGCACTTCCCAGCTTAATGGAGAAGATGGAAATTGCTGGCGCACGGAAATCGGTAGTGGGCTTGGTTGTACCTACCGGCTATTCCTTCAACCTCGATGGCACCAATATATATATGACGTTGGCCGCTTTGTTTATCGCCCAAGCCGTCGGCATAGATCTTTCCATGTCCGAACAATTGGCCTTGGTTTTGGTTGCAATGATTAGCTCAAAAGGCGCTGCTGGCGTTACAGGTGCAGGATTTGTGATCCTTGCGACAACGCTTTCGGTCGTGCCATCTGTGCCCGTAGCAGGCATGGCGCTGATACTCGGTATCGACCGGTTCATGAGCGAATGCCGCGCGCTGACCAACTTCATCGGCAACGCCGTAGCAACGATTGTTGTCGCACGCTGGGAAGGCGCGCTGGATACCGAACGTTTGGCCGCTGCGATGGCGGGGGCACCCATGCCGTTGCCCGAAGAAGATATCGAACGACATGAACGCAGCGGGCCACGCAGCGAAGCTTTGGCCGAGGAATTGGGCGAGCAATCATGATCGCGCGTCGCACCTTGCTGCAAAACCTTGCCGCGCTGTCGGCGGTTGCCGCGATACAATTGGGCAGCGGCATGCCCGCGTTTGCTGAAGAGCGCGAAGAAATTCTATTATGGCCCGGCAAGCCGCCTGGCCAGGGTGGGGTGACCGGTCCGGAAAAGGTCGGCGAAGCGGGCGCAGGATTGGGTGCACTGTCAAATATCTCGGTGCCCCGTATGCGCGTCTATCGACCGGAAAAGGCAAACGGTGCGGCCGTTGTCGTGTGCGGCGGCGGCGGGTATTTCCGTATTCAGTTGAAGAAAGAAAGCACGCCGATTGCCCTTTGGCTGCAAGCGCGCGGATTTACAGTATTCGAATTGCTTTACCGTCTGCCAAATGACGGCTGGGATGCATCCGTACCGTTCATGGACGCGCAACGGGCAATGCGGATCGTGCGCACCAGAGCACCAGAATTCGGCATCGATCCAAAGCAAATCGGTATTATGGGTTTTTCCGCAGGCGGGCACCTCGCCGGGTTTACTGCACTACAGCCGCAACGGCAGCTTTATGCCGGGTCAGACACATATGAGAAAGTCAGCGCCAGACCCAATTTCTCGGTACTGCTGTTCCCGGTCGTTTCCCTCCGGAAGCCCTATGACACAACGCGCACACGGCGTGAAATCATCGGCGAAACGCCCAGCGCTGAGGCTGAGAATGCCTGGTCGCTCGACACTTATGCCAGCGCCGATGCGCCGCCAACGATCATTTTTGCATCAGCGGACGATAAAACCGCTCCGCCCGGGCATGGTATCATGCTGTTTGAAAAGCTTAACGCTGCCGGTGCGTCAGCGGAGTTGCATATGTTTCGCGACGGCGGCCATGGCTGGGGTCTTGGCCGTCCCGAACAGGTCTTGAGCCAATGGCCGGAAATGTTCGTAAAGTGGTTCGATTCAGGAAAAATAGTACAAAGTAAGCAGGGAGAATAAAGATGGGGACCAAGATATTACGCAAGGTAGCGTTGTTCAGCACAACCGCGTTGATGACAGCAAATATGGCATATGCGCAAGATGCTGCGACCGTCGCGACCGAGGAAGCCGAAGCATCAATCGTCGTAACCGGTTCGCGGATCCAGGGCGCGCAAATCAACGACGTCCTTCCGGTTACCGTTCTTGACGAGCAGCAGATCGAAAATACGGGTGCATCGTCAGGCGACGAACTTTTCCGTGCGCTTCCGCAGAACGGAACTATCGCGTTCAACGAACAAAATGCCACCACTCAGAACAACGTCCGCGGTGATGTCGGATCGGTGAACCTGCGCGACTTGGGCACAGGAAACACATTGCTGTTGATCAATGGCCGCCGGATGAACCTACACCCCGGTTTCCAGACCGAGTTGCTGGTACCCGTAGTCAGCCCCGACACCAATGAGATTGCACCCGGCAGCGTTCGTCGGATTGAAGTCCTACGCGACGGTGCTTCGGCCATCTATGGAGCCGATGCGGTCGCAGGCGTGATCAACACCGTGCTCAAGGGCAATTTGAAAGGCGGTTTCCTTGAGGGTGACTGGCGCGCATCGGATGGAACCAGCCTTTATAGCTATTCCATCAATGGCGGATTGGGTTTTGATTTTGGCGGTGGACGGGGCAATTTGACCGTTTATGGCGGCCGTTTCCATGAAAACGGCCTTGGTTCGTCGGGCCGCGAATATTCGCGCGACGATGACCGCACGCGGTTGCTCGTCGGAACCGATTTCGAGGGGGAAGCCTCGTTTAACAATCGCAATACTTTCGGGCCGTTCGGTCAATTCGATATTCAGACATCACCCAACAGCCGAACACCGATAAACGACGACGACTTCTATCTGCAGCCAAGCACATTCACCGGCTGCCGCATGGATTTCCGCAACGGGATATGTGCCCGTAACGGAGAAACGCCTACCACGGCCGTCCGTTATAACACCATATTCGGTAACTCGCTGATTAGCCGTAAGGACCGCTACAATGCGATGGCGCTGCTGAACTACGAATTGACGGACAGTGTCGAAGCTTATTTCGAAGGTAGCTATTACCGATCGGAAAACCAGCGCTTTAATGATGCATCGGCTATCCTCAGCGCCGTTCCAGTCGGCATTGCACGAACCGCCTATTGGAACCCGTTTGGCCCAACCACGCTTGTTGGCGGCGGGGCCAACCCCAATCGTCTGCCTGGCACCACCATCCCTACGACTGGCGCTGATGTAATTATGGAGCGCTACCGCTTTGTCGATGGCGGCAACCGCAGCGTTTTGGTGGACAAGGACGCTTACCGTCTTGTCGCGGGTCTGCGCGGCAATTTCGGCGCGTGGGACTTTGACACCGGGTTCGTCTATTCCGAATCGAAGTTGACGGATCTTGAAACCAACCGCGTGTCGCTCACCGCGATGCAGCAATCGATCAACCGTACGACGCCCGATGCTTACAATCCGTTCAATGGCGGATGTCTCAATGATCCCGGCCAAGGCGATTGCACGCCGAATCCGACCGCCGTATTCGACACTTTCCGTATCAACGTGTCCCGCAAGGGCGGCACCAGCCTTGCACTGGCAGACTTCAAGGTCAGCCGCGACGACCTGTTCGTCCTCCCCGGCGGCAACGTTGGCGTTGCAACAGGTGTTGAATGGCGTCGTGAGACCTTTTTCGATGATCGTGACCCCCGCCTCGACGGGACGATTACATTTACCGACAGCGTGACTGGCGTATTCAACGGCAGTGACGTTGCGGGAACCAGCCCGTCACCCGACACAGATGGGTCGCGAACAGTATATTCTGGCTTCGCCGAATTGTTCGTGCCTGTCGTCAGCGCAGACATGAATATTCCACTGGTCGAAGAATTCAATGTGCAGATGGCCGGACGGGTCGAGCGGTTTGAAGATATTGGCGCCACCGCGGTGGTCCCGCGCGTTGCCGCATCATGGACCACCATTCCCGGCGTCACATTCCGTGGCGCATGGTCGCAAGGCTTCCGCGCACCAAATCTGGCGCAGGTCAATGATGACGGTACCACCCGGTCCAATACACGCGACGATTTCGTGTTTTGCCAGGCACAGGTCCGAAAAGGCCTCCTCTCCAGCCTCGACGCCTGCCCCGGTGCCGGTGTCATCAGCTTCCGGTCGGGCGCTCGAAGCCTGAAGCCCGAAGATAGTGAAAGCATAAACCTTGGTATCGTGCTTGAACCGAAATTTATTCCCGGCCTGACACTGACCGCCGACTATTGGCGGGTAAAGCAAGCCGAGTTGGTTGGTACGTTCGGCGACGACAACGCAATTGCGCTTGATTTGCTCCGCCGTCTCGGCGGCAGCACCAATCCAAATGTTATCCGTGCTGCGCCGACCGCGGATGACATAGCATTGTTCACTGGGACTGGCCTTGCCCCGGCGGGCAAGATTGTTCAGGTGCTCGATCCGTACCTTAACCTTGATAGCCGCGTGTCCAAGGGCTGGGACTTCGGGATGGCCTACAATGTGCCCGATTTCGGCGCGGGCAAGTTCCGCCTTCGCTTGAACGCGGCACGGCTAAACAGCTTCGTCCAGACCGCCAGTGTTGACGGTGAGGAGCTGCTCGCTGGAATTTCTTCCGGTAAACTACCAGCTGACGTCACGGTTGGCGGGCTGGGTGAATTGCTCGAAATCGACGGCCGTCCCAAATGGCGCGTCAGCGGATCGATCAATTGGGAAACCGGTCCAGTCGAGATCGGCCTGTTTGGCCAATATACTGGCAAGGTATGGGACACCAGTGTTGTCCGGGACATATTGTTGGTTTCGGATGATCCAAATGCCAATTTCTACCGGGTCAACGACCAGTTCCTTACCAACCTTTCGGTTTCTTACACGATCAACAACGACACGGCTCTTAACGGAACCCGGTTGCGCTTTGCGATCAACAACCTGTTCGACAAGGATCCGCCACTGGCTGATGAAACCTATGGTTTTTACAGCGAGCTTTACACGGCGCGCGGACGTGTCTTCCACGTCGAACTCCGTAAGAAGTTTTGATGTGACGCGGCGGGCGGGAACTTTGTTATCGCTCGCTGCGTGGATTGGGGTCGGGTCGGTTGCACACGCGCGGCCACCCGCCACCCCAGTGTCATCGGAGTCCAAACCTACGCTGTCAGGTTGCAGTACAGCGAAAGCTAGCGTTAAATTTGATTTTGAGGGCGCGTCCCGTTCGGTTTGTTACGTGGAGGGAGAACGGACGCTCTCAATTTTAGTAACACCCGAGCACCTACCGCCAATTAACCCCAGTCCATGGTATGCCTTTCGCTACAACGCGGCTGAAGGCGGGAATCTGACGGTTCATGTGCGTTACCTTGGCGCACGTCACCGCTATGCACCCAAATGGCGCGGACGTGGCGACCCTTCGGCGATTTCCGTCGTGGTTGCCAACGACGCCAGTTCGGTGTCCATTACACTCCCGCCGGGCGAAGGTGTCATCAGTGGCCAGCCGCTTTTGACGAGTGCCCATTACGACAATGTACTTAGTCAGCTTACGAAAAGTGGCGGCGGCAGTAGGATTGTAATTGGCCAATCACACGATAGCCGCCCCGTCGAAGCCGTTCGTTTGGGCGCTGCTGATGCGCCGCGCCTTGTGGTGCTGCTCGGCAGGCAGCATCCACCTGAAGTGTCGGGTGCCTTCGCAATGGATGCGTTTTCACTTAAGATTGCAGAGCTGGTCCGTAACGGGTCCATAAACGGGAAAGAATTTCAGTTTCTGGTTGTGCCGTTACTCAATCCCGACGGCGTGGCCCGTGGGCACTGGCGGGGTAATCTAGGTGGGACAGACCTCAACCGCGACTGGGGCACTTTCAAGCAGCCTGAAACGCGCGCGGTAAATGATTGGCTGGCCTCGTTACCGCCACAAGTCAGGCCGGTTTTGATGCTCGATTTCCACTCCACCAACCGCAACCTTTTTTACGTGCAGGGTGATGAGGCAAATGCGCAAGGCAAGGCATTCCTTGCTGCGTGGCTCGGGGGCAAGGAGAACGCCTTTGCAGGATATCCGTTCAAGATTGAGCCACGCGATGCCAATCCCGGCTCGGGCACGACAAAGAATTGGTTCAGCGCGAAATATGGTATTCCGGCCTATACCTACGAGGTCGGAGACGACTCAGATCCGGCAGCAGTGCGCGCTGCAGCGGAGGCGTTAGCTCAAAATTTGATACCATCTCTGGTTATGCCGCTTAAAGAGTGATGCACCCGCATATGTGCAGCGGCGCTGCTCAGTTCGATCCGGAGATTTTTAATGAGCCTTACCATCACCTATCGCGCCGCAGCGGTCTTTGCTCTCCTTGGGGCATCGTTTGTGGCTGCGCCAGTTATGGCAAAAGACTGCGCACCGCTTTCGGCCGGATCGTCGCAGATAGTTTTTTCCGGCTGGGCAGGGCCTAAACTGCCTGTCTTCGTGCACAAGCCGCAAACCGCTGGAGCCGATAGCCGTATCGTTTTCGTCATGCATGGCGTGCAACGTGACGGCGACCGTTATCGCGATGAATGGCGCGATCTCGCTGAAAAACACAATCTTATCGTGGTCGTTCCGACGTTTGGCAGAAAGGATTTTCCTACCACCGGCTCTTACAATCTTGGTAACATAGTCGATGAGAAGGGCCGAAAAACACCGAAGGCGAAATGGTCCTTCTCGGCGATCGAGCCTTTATTCGACGACATCGTTTGCCGCGTGTCTGGTGATCAACGGGGCTATGCGCTTTATGGTCATTCTGCCGGTGGGCAGTTCGTTCATCGCTATGTCGCCTTTGCCGATGCGCCCCGTATGGAAGCTGTAGTTGCCGCGAATTCGGGATGGTATACGATGCCGGATGATGGCGCTTTCCCATATGGCTGGGGCGGAGATGTGGCAGGACTGGTCGCGCCTGCAAAGGCGTTTCAGCGGCCGCTCACCATCCTACTGGGCACCGAAGATATTGACCGCAACGATCCCAACCTGCGCATCAACGAGGAAGTAGACAAACAGGGCCAAACGCGTTTCGACAGGGGACACGGTTTTCTGGCCGCGGCACACAAGCAGGCAGGCGCCGTCAGGCCGCTCAACTGGAAAATCGCTTACGCACCGGGGGTTGGGCACGACAATGGCCAAATGGCTCCGTTTGCTATTCCCCACCTTTTAGGCGCAGCTGCCAGCGCACCATCGTTGCAAGTCGCCGTTAAGGCCGAAGCTGCTCTTGAGGAATTACGTTCGCGCAAGGCCGTCAAAGCGGCAATGGCGACGATAGTTGAGCTTGAAAGCGATTGGTCCATCCAGCGGCTCATTGAACTCACCGAAATACCGGCCCCGCCGTTCGAAGAGGAAAAGCGCGGGCTGGCTTTTGCTCGCATGTTGCGTGAAATCGGTGGTCTCGACGTTCGAATTGACGCAGTTGGGAATGTAATCGCACGGCGCAAAGGCAAAGGAACAGGTTCGGCCGTCATGCTGGCTGCCCATCTCGATACCGTTTTTGCCAAAGACGTGGACGTGACGGTAAAACGGGACGGTGACCGTTTTACGGCCCCGGGCATTGGCGACAATTCACGCGGTCTGGTATCGCTTTTATTGGTTACGCGTGCTCTGGAACGGCATGGCATTAGCACCGAACGGGACATCCTGCTGGTCGGGACAGTCGGCGAGGAAGGTACCGGCGACTTACGCGGCATGCGCCATATCTTTGCGCAGCCCGATCACGGGATTGGCAGCGTGATTGCGATTGATGGCGGAGAGATGGGGCGACTGATCGACACAGCAGTTGGGTCAAACCGCTATCGGGTGAAATTTTCGGGTCCCGGCGGTCATAGCTATGGTGCATTTGGGACCGTAAATCCGCACCACGCCACGGCGCGGGCAATAGCCCGTTTTCTCGACCGCGCTGAACCCGTTACAGCCTCCGGTACAAAGGCAACCTACTCGGTCGCATTGTTGGAAGGTGGCCTTGGCATCAACGTCATACCAACTGACAGCGCGTTCGAAATCGATCTGCGATCGTCGGACGCCAACCGTCTGGCTGCTCTAGATGCGATCCTGCGATCGGCAATTGGTGCAACGCTTGCCAGCGAAAATGCGGGTAAGAAACAAGGCGGGCTGTTGGCAGTCGAGATCAAGGATCTTGGAAAGCGCCCGGCAGGCACAAATGCCGCCGCCGCCCCGTTGGTCTCCAATGCTGAAGCGGCTCTTTCGTCTCTGGGCGTCGAACCGAGCCGGAACGCCTCATCCACCGATGCAAATCTGCCCATGTCGTTGGGCATTCCCAGCATAACCATTAGCCGTGGTGGCATCACCGAACGATCGCATTCTAATGATGAATACTGGATTGCAAAGGACCCACATCTTGGGCCGCAAGCAGCATTACTCATTAGTCTCCTTGAGGCCACGGTCAGCAATGATAACCCGTTCGCAAGATAATCGATAAACGCCCGACACGATTCTTCTAAGGTCCCCACCATGTGCCGGTCTGGGATCGACCCAGTGCTGGTTATCAGCCAAATCATTTGTCTTCTATCGGGCACTTCTTACTTGATCGCGAACGACCGAAGTTGGACGCAAAGCCGTCGGACCGCCCGCGGCCAAATTGCAGCCTTTGCCGACTTGTAGGTTGTTAAGTTGACCGTTCGGGAGTGGTGGGCAGGGCAATTATGCTATCGCCTCGATCACATGGGTATTTGTTATCTCTCTGTTATCGAGATTTAAACTCCCTGTTTTTTTAGGGAATTCGGTCGAAAAGCGCAGGCATAGTGCGCGTTCCATGAGACCAAACTCTCTTAATCGAACTCGAAAATTGATATTTTCCCTGCTAACTCCCTAATAACAGGGAAACTCAGGCAGACACCATTGTCTGTTGGCTGCGCACACCTCCATTTTCTTATATCAAATTAAACGCAACGCAGCGTCCTACTGCTGTCGGCGGTTGCGGCGGCGCTATTCACCGCGCCGTCTAGGTGCGTTGTTATGCGACTTGTTGGCTACGGAACCCAAATTTCATGATGTTTCCCCGGCCATGCTTGGTGTTCAAGCCTATGGACTTTCAGCAAAATTGTGCGAAGCTTTGTCCATGAGCTTCACTGAACATCCGCTGCGCCGATGGGCTGTCGATGAAATGCGGTTGCGTCGTTTCGCACCCGTCAGTCAGCATTGCGAAATTTATCAGGTCGTCCGCCTGATTGAACCAGAAGAACGCAATAGTGAGGACCGCTGGCTGCTCAACGCGCGACCTGATTTCGATGATTGGACGCTCGCTGCGCGCCATGGTTCTGGTTACACAAATGCGGGTGTTCACTTCTTGTGGGAACGCCATACCGAAGCGAGTACGCTGACCCTGATATTCCCGAATGAAACGTCGGAAAATGTCCGCCACAATTATATTCAATGGCTGGAAAATTGGCCGGGCGGTGTCGTTCGCGCGACACAAATCCGCGTGGTTCCCGACGCTTCGAATCTTAATGCAGATTTGTTCGCACTGGGTATCTCGACCGATGAAATGGTATGCTGCGACATTAATGCAGCTATTCGTCTTTGGTCCGATTTTAGCATCCACGACGATGGCTATGGTCGGCTGCTGATAACCGCCGGCGATGTCGGCGACGGTGAGCGCGGGCGGATCGTGCAGCGCGTTCAGGAATTGGGCAACTACAGAAACCTAGCTTTGCTGGGCTTCCCCGTCGTGCAGCATTATGGCCCGCAACTTGACCAGCTGGAACATCGCTTGTCCGACCATGCGCGACGTGTCGCATCGGCAGATGATGATGACGATATTTTGCTCAATGATCTCGCAGGCATTTCTTCAGAACTTGAACTTATCCGTTCGGCCACCGGTTTTCGTCTCAGCGCTACAGCAGCTTATGCTGAGGTTGCAGCGGACCGGTTGGCGGCACTCGATGTACGCCCGATTTTGAACTTCCAAAGTCTGACCGATTTCACCGAACGGCGCCTGGTCCCTGCATCGCGTACTTGTTCTGTGTTTCGGCAACGCCTTAACGACCTTGCCGATCGCATATCCAACGTCATGCATACGCTGGATGTGCGCATCGATAGCCGGATAAAGGCACAGAATCTTGGTCTCATGCGCTCAATGGAACGGTCGACACAGCTTCAGTTGCGCCTTCAAACCCTAGTTGAAGGATTGTCGGTTATTGCGGCGGCTTACTATCTCGTTGGCATCATCGCTTATATGACAAAGGGTGGAGCAGCCGCGCTCAAAGGTGGTGCGCCGACCGATATAATTATTGGCGCAGTAACCATCCCTATAGTGTTGCTGATCTACCTTTTTGTGAGCCGTTTGCGACACAAGGTATTGAAGGAAACTGGCGACGAAAATACCCATGTTTAAAAACTTTGATATGGCTATCTAAAATGCATAAGCATCAAGAATTGCAAAATTACCGGCAAAAAGATGACACGCACCGTTGCCGCACTTTGCGTTGCGTGAAGGTTCACAAAGAAAGACTATGATTATGGCAAGAGCGATGGGTGGATTACTGGTTTTGTGTGCATTGGTATCTGCTTGCTCTGATGGTCCGGAAAGCCAAACGGATCAGGTTGTGCCTGCACCAAAGCCGGCGGCAGTAGCAGCATCAGACGTTACGACCCTCGACGGTACTGCGATAGCGAGCTTCACTGGAAACGCTGTGAACGGCAAGGCCGTGTTTGCCCAATGCCGTGCGTGCCACGTCACGGATGCAGGCGTAAACATGTCGGGTCCATCGCTAAACAATATCGTGGGCCGCATGTCTGGAACAGTGCCTGGTTATAATTATTCGGCCGCAAATGCGGGGGCCAAATTTGTGTGGACGAAAGAAAAGCTGTTTCAACATCTTGAAAAGCCGCAGCGCGTAATCCCGGGCACAAAAATGATGTTCTCAGGCATACAGGACGCGCAGAAGCGCGCCGATGTTATCGCTTATCTTGAAACGCCGAGCTGATATTTTATCGCACGAAAGCAACCGCAGTCATCTCTCAGTCCCTATAGCGTATTGTGATTTTTATAGGTCATAACATGCTCAAGGATGAAATGCGGCACCGTCAGCGTTGATATCAGAATGAACGCTGACCGGACGATGCCCATGTCCGAAGGAACGTCGCCTTGGTACAAGACATCAAGACGCCTAAACCCAATGAAAGCGCGGACACTGAGGCCACAATGGCTGCCTTTTTGAATTTAGACAGACCACCCGTGTCGCGCAGCGCGTCCGTCATATGTCGCAGCGAGTGCAGCCCGCGACGGTGATTGCAACCATCGGTCAGGCGCTGCTGATGCATCGTGAAATCGATATAAATTCCGAAGCCGCATAGTTATTCGGGAACAAAATTTATTAAAGGACGTTTGCCTTATCTGAATGACATAATCGTGCGCGAAGGTTCGCGTAAAACAGTTTCCCCCGCCGGTCTCTCCCCCCCCCACCATTAGACCGGCACCCTAAACACCCCGGCTTATGGCTGGCGTGTTTTTCTTTGTGCAGACGACATGCAAGATAAAATCCTCGTTACCGCTGGCTTAGCTTGCGGGCGTGTCGTTCTTCCCGTCACGCATCTGCTGTGGTTCAGTCTGCCCGTCTAAGGCTGTTTATGTTGCGGGGATTAACAGCTTTGGATCAATGCGCGCATTGTTCCATTTCATGCCCCAATGCAGATGTGGGCCGCTTGCCCGTCCCGTCGCGCCAACACGCCCGATGACTTGCCCCTGCTTCACATAATCGCCTTCTTTTACGAGCAGTTCGGAACAGTGTAAAAAAGCGCTGTTTAAGCCCATGCCATGATCAATCATCAGCAAATGCCCCTCCAGCGTGAAGGCATCTGTGGCGGCAAGCGTGACCACACCGTCCGCCGGTGCGACAAAATGTGTTCCATTCGGTGCAGCAATGTCCATGCCGCTATGATAGCTGCCGGGCGTCCCGTTATAGATACGCTGCGCGCCAAATAGGCCAGACGTCCGGCCAGCCACAGGGCGCATAAATGCCTGCCGCCAGCCATTGCCCAGCGTGATTTTGGCCCGCGCTGCATTTATGCGGTCGAGCTCGGCGCCGCGTCTTGCCGCAAACTCTGCGGTTGTTCTTGCGCCGCCCGTCGGGTTCGCAGAAACATTTTCAATCCGCCAGTTGCCCGGTGTTATGGCCAAAGTGCGATCCAGCGTTCGGCCATCGGCGAATGTCGCGGTCAGGATCGCGCTGCTTTCTGCATCGCGGTCAAAACCCATCAGGAAAAAGCCGTCGGCTGTCAGCGGCAGCGCAACGCCGTTCAGCGTGACGGACACTGCACCGCGTGGCGCACGCGCCACGACTAGGCCGCCCTGTACCGCTGGCGCAGACATCCAGAAGTCCGCAGGGGCAGTTGGCTGTTGGGTATTTGCGGGTGGTGCAGCCGCTACGCTTAATGGCTGCGCGGCGATCACCGCGAGCGCGGCTAAGAAAATCCAGCCGGAATGCTGCAATCCATTAACCCTTTTTCATCGTCGCGCGAACGGATGCATCCGCGCTGACATAGGGTTCCTGTTTGACGACGCTCCAATAGCGCAATTCTTCCAATGGAATGGCCTGCCCCGTTTCGGCGCACACGACATGGTCGCCTGCGGTCAGCATACGAAAACTGTTTGCCATATAATGCAGGCGGGCGACTTTATTCTTGGAAGACATCAACATGTGGACATTATGGCGCATCGATACTGAATGGGCAATGCACGGCTTTACCCGTCAAACAAATTGCCTTGATTGACAGCGGGTTTTGCTGGCTTCGCCGCGGATATTCGCGGCGCAGGTCCGCCACTTACTTGGCCGCCGACTTCGCCATCGACGAACCGTAACGTCACGTCACCCGCTTTCACCGCGGCTTCCCGTGTCATGATGGTTTTGCCATTCGCATCGGTCACGCGCGCAAAGCCGCGTTTAAGCGGCGCTTCGGGATGCAATGTGCTCACCAGCCGCGTCAACGCATCAAGGCGCTGCTGCCCTTGCTCGGCGCGCCTTGTTAAAAGCCGCGGGTGCAGCATCATTGCGGGCGCTGAAAAAGCCACTTCAGCCTTGCCAATTCTGGTCCGAAGCGATTGGCGAAGCCGTTCGGACAGGTCGTCGGTACGCTGCTGATGCGGGGCGGCAAGGTCTGACAGACGCGGCATCAGACGGCGTTGCGCCTCAAGCCGTTCAGCCGCAAGGTCGACCTTTTTGCGTATCATGTTGGACATGCGCAGCCCGAATTGCCCCACGCGTTGCAGCAAATCGCTGCGTACGGGAACGGCAATTTCGGCCGCTGCAGTGGGCGTCGGCGCGCGCAAATCTGCGGCAAAGTCGCACAGCGTTGTATCGGTTTCATGTCCGACTGCCGATATGATGGGTATCGTACAATCCGCGACGGCACGGACGACGGCCTCATCATTAAATGCCCATAGGTCCTCAATGGACCCACCGCCACGCGCCACGATGACCAGGTCCGGGCGGCGCGTGGGGCCGTCCTGTGGCATGGCCGAAAATCCATTGACCGCACGCGCGATTTGGGCGGCGGCGCCTTCGCCTTGCACCAATACCGGCCAGACGATCACATGGCTTGGAAAGCGATCGGCAAGACGGTGCAGGATATCACGGATGACTGCGCCGGTGGGCGAGGTTACGACGCCAATTGTACGCGGCAGTGACGGCAGCTTTTTCTTGCGTTCAGGTGCAAATAAACCTTCGGCGGCGAGCCGTGCCTTCAGCTTTTCAAACAAAAGCATCATCGCGCCTTCGCCCGCGACTTCCAGACTTTCGACGACGATCTGATAGTTCGACCGGCCCGCATAAGTCGTCAATTTGCCCGTGGCGACAACCTCCAGCCCGTCTTCAGGGGCGAAGGGCAGACGCGCCGCTCCACCTTTCCACATCACCGCGTCCAGCCGCGCATTTTCGTCTTTTAGCGAGAAATAAATATGCCCCGACGCCGCGCGCTTAAAGCCCGAAATCTCCCCGCGCACGCGGACATGGCCGAAGCGGTCCTCAACCGTGCGCTTTAACGCCAGCGATAACTCCGACACACTCATGGCCTGGGCATTGTCGCCGGGCCGCTCCTCGGCTAACAGGCGGGCAACTTGCGGGTCAGCATTTTCAAAGGGGTCATTTGCGGACATGAATATCTTGCTCATCGGATCGGGTGGACGCGAACATGCGCTGGCGTGGAAGCTTGCGCAATCGCCAAATTGCGATACACTCTTTGCCACGCCGGGCAATCCCGGGATTGCTGAAGAGGCTGATCTGGTTGCATTGAACATCTCCGATCATGCGGCGGTCATATCCTTTTGCGCAGGGCATGATGTCGGGTTGGTCGTGGTTGGTCCAGAAGCACCGCTTGTTGCCGGCCTGGGCGATAGCCTGCGCGATGCCGGCATTCCCGTTTTCGGGCCCAATCAAAAGGCGGCACAATTGGAAGGGTCGAAAGGCTTTACCAAAGACATATGTGCCGCGGCGGGCATCCTTACAGCGGGCTATTACCGGCATGATAGCAAGGCATCGGCACTATCTGGCCTCGACGCATTTCAAGCACCTTATGTGATTAAAGCAGACGGCCTTGCTGCGGGCAAAGGCGTGATTATCGCGGAGACCCGCGCCGACGCTGAAGCCGCGATTGAAGATATGTTCGGTGGCGGGTTTGGCGACGCTGGCGCCTCTGTTGTCATTGAAGAATTTATGACCGGAGAAGAAGCCAGCTTTTTCGCACTGACCGATGGCCGGGACGTGGTCGCATTCGGATCTGCGCAGGATCATAAGCGCGTTGGCGATGGTGATATTGGCCCCAACACCGGCGGCATGGGCGCATATTCACCCGCAATTGTTCTGACGCCTGCGTTGCAAGCCGAAGTCATGGACCGCATCATTAAGCCCACAGTCGACTATATGGCCGCGCACGA
>DBOA01000047.1 GCA_002299195.1 Sphingomonadales bacterium UBA658 | reverse complement strand
CAGTTGGCAATCCACTTGGGGCTCTGTGGCAGGCTGTTGCCGTCGATGTTGACGATAGCCGCCGAGAACGGGGCTGCCGCAACCACGATTGGGTCAAGCGGTGTGCACAACGACACGTTCGGGAACGTGTCTGTGCGCGTGGCGCCACAGGCTGCGGTCGTCAGACCGGTGTCCTGAATGCTGGTGTTGTTGTAGCTCAGGCCAGCGGTCAGCAGCAATTGCGGTACAGGCTTAAACTCGATGTCCGCTTCAAAGCCATAGCCGCGCACCTTGTCGGCGTTGATGAGACGGTTGGCATTCACGCCGCCGCCAACTGCAGTCAGCTGCGCATCCTTCAGTTCATAATAGAAGCCGTTGATGTTGAAACGGGCACGTCCGTCGAGCAGCGTCGATTTGATACCGCTTTCATAGGATGTGATCGTTTCCGACTTGCCGACAGTTACGCCGCTTTCCAGCGGTGTCGATGTTGCTGGCGGGAACAGGATGCGGCCCTGAATAGATGGCGCGCGATAGCCACGGGCAACGCGGGCATACAGGTTCACATCATCCGTTGCGGCATAGGTTCCGCTGAGATCCCATGTCAGGTTGTTGTCGCTGACATCGCGGCGCACCGTGCCAAGCGGGTTCTGCAGGAAGCCCGGGAACTGTGTGTCCTTGCTGCGCACGGCAACGAAGTCACGCGTGTCATCATTGTAACGCAGGCCGCCAGTCACGCTCAACTGATCGGTCAACTGATAGGTAGCCGAACCGAACAGACCATAGGCTTTGCTCTTTTGAGCTTGCGAAACGATAATGTTCACGCCGTCCACTGCGTTGTTCGGGTCACCCATGGTCGAGTAATTTTCCGAAACAATGTCCAGAGTTTCGTTGAAGTAGAAGACGCCAGCCTGATAGCTCAACGGGCCGTCATTGTTGCTGGCGATGCGGAATTCTTGTGTGAACTGCTTCAGGTTTGGCACGCTGTCGCGGGTTTCGGCAGTGAACGGAATCTCGCCCGGGCCATAAAGGTTGCGTGGCAAGAAATTGGCGCCAAAGCCGCCATCAACATCGCCAACCGAGGTCGCGTCACCCGTCCAATAGCTGGTGACCGAAATGAACGATACTGCGCCAGCATCATAGGTCATACGCGCAGTCATATTCTGTGTGTCGACGCTCTGTTCGTTTTTGCCGTCGACCGATACGCGATAACGGTCGAAGTTTGCGTTAAGACCTTCCTGACCGCGTGTGAACACGTTGGCGCGGAACAAGCGGGCAGTGCCATCAAGCGAACGGAACTGGCCGGTCAACAAAATGTCGAAGTCATCGCTTGGTTTGACCAGGAACTGAACGCGTGCGGCATATTCCTTATAACCTTCGAACGCATCCTTGGTTTTGTTGCTTGGGATGACATTGTCGACATAATCGTCTTGACGCTGGTACATGCCCGATACGCGGACGCTGACTTTCTCACCCAATGGGCCGCCAAAGCCACCTTCGACATTTACCGCATTAAAACGGCCGTAGGAAATTTTGCCATAGCCGCCAGCGACGTCGCTTGGCTTCACGCTGTCAAACTTTACGATACCGGCAGTGGTGTTGCGGCCGAACAGCGTGCCTTGCGGTCCACGCAGAACTTCGACGCGCTCCATATCAAAGATTGGAAAGCCCTTCAGAATCGGGTTTTCGAGTACGACATCATCATAGATCAAGCTGACGGGTTGTGATGCGTTGAAGTCAAAGTCGGTGTTGCCAAGGCCACGAATGTAAAAGCGTGGGAAGGTGCGACCAAAAGACGATTCAACCAGCAAGCTTGGCACGCGGCCAGAAATGCCACGGATATCGACACCGCCAGCGGTAATCGCGCCCAGCTGGTCACCGCTTACGGCAGTCACGGACAAAGGCACGTCCTGAAGATTTTCTTCACGACGCTGCGCGGTGACAACGATTTCGCCCAAGGCTGCGCTGTTTTGCGCAGTTTCGTCCTGTGCAAAGGCGGCAGGTGCGATGAAAAGACTGGTAGTGGCAACCGCGATAGCGGCGCTTGATGCCATGATGGAGCGAACAGAACGCATAATATTCTCCCGAGTTGATAGAGGAAGGAGCTGGTATCTTAACCGGACTCCTGAAACTCACCCGTACCCTTACGGCCACCCGTCACAGAATCAACCAAGGTCTGCAATAAAAGTGCAATTTTTCATGCACTGTGGCTGTTCAGCACCAAATATTAGAAGCTCATCTCGTCATAGACGCGTGAGATGTCGCCGGCCCATTCGCCGTGATATTTGTCGAGCATTTGTTCCGCCACGGTCTTGCCGCTGGCAACGATCTCACGCAGCGGGTCCAGAAAGCCGGTTTCATTGTCGCCACTGGCATTCAGGCAATTGCGTGCAGCAAGCCCTGATGACGAGATATCAAGAATGCGGCCCGCAAGATCAAGCAACTTGCCGCCACCGGGTATCGCTGCATTCAGGCCCTGCGCTGGCACTGCACTGCGCAGCGTTTCGCGTTCTTCCATCGTCCAGTGCTTCACTTCGTCCCAGGCAGCATCAAGCGCGCCTTGGTCGTATAATAGTCCGACCCAGAATGCGGGCAGCGCACAGATGCGGTTCCATGGACCACCATCCGCGCCGCGCATTTCCAGGAAGCTTTTCAAGCGCACTTCGGGGAATGCGGTCGACATATGGTCTTCCCAGTCAGAAACCGTGGGTTTTTCGCCCGGCAGTACCGAAAGTTCGCCCTTCAAAAAGTCGCGGAAATCGAGGCCCGATGCGTCAATATATTTGCCGTCGCGGTACACGAAATACATCGGCACCTTCAGCATATAGTCGACATATTGTTCATATCCGAAGTTCTCATCGAATACGAACGGCAGCATTCCGGTGCGCTGCGCATCGGTGTCGGACCAGATGTGGCTGCGGTAAGAAAGAAAGCCATTTGGCTTGCCTTCCAAGAAGGGCGAGTTTGCGAACAACGCGGTCGCCAGCGGTTGCAGCGCGAGTGAGGTGCGGAACTTGTGCGCCATGTCGGCTTCGCTTGAATAATCAAGATTGACCTGAATCGTGCAGGTGCGCAGCATCATGTCGAGGCCCATGCTGCCCACACGCGGCATATGGCGCAGCATGATGTCGTAGCGGCCCTTGGGCATGATCGGCAATTCGGCGCGTGTCTTGTCGGGCCAAAGCCCAAGACCCAAAAAGCTGGTGTTGGTCTTGTTACCAATGGCTTTCACTTGCTTCAAATGGCGTCCGGTTTCGGCGCAGGTCTGATGCAGGTTTTCAAGCGGGGCACCCGACAGTTCCAGCTGCCCTGCGGGTTCAAGGCTGACGGCACCATCGGTGCCGGTCATGGCGATAACCTTGCCGTTTTCGTATACGGGTTCCCAGCCAAATTCGGTCATGGCCATCAACAAATCGCGAATGCCGCCTGGCTCGTCATAGGACGGCGCATGATGATCCGTGCGGTTATAGACGAATTTTTCATGTTCGGTGCCAATGCGCCAGCGGTCCTTAGGCTTTTCGCCTTTGGCAATCGCGGCGATGAGTTGATCGCGCGTTTCAATGACGGGATCGTGGCGGTCCGAAACAGTTTTTGTGCTCATGCGCGCGGTTTAGAAATGTAGCGGCTATATTGCCAGAAAATTCCGTCAGCACGGTTGCGGGGCGTCGGCGCAGGCAAAAAGTGGCGCGCGCGGCATCACAGGCTACTAAGCCGTCCAATCGCCATTTTGGGACATCCACACAGAAATCGCGGCAACAGCGGCGGTATCGGCGCGCAAGATGCGCGGGCCCAATGACACTGGCCGCGCACAAGGATGCGCGCGAATTGCGGCATTTTCGCCATCGGTAAATCCGCCCTCGGGTCCAATCAGGACAGCGCCGGGGCCGGGGCGGATCGCGTCCGAAAAAGGTTCACCACCGCGTTCATCGCAGAAATATAGCGTTCGGTCTTCTGGCCATTTCCCAAGCAGCGCGTCGATGCGCGCAAGCGGGTCAATCACGGGCAAGGCGGTCCGCTCGCATTGTTCTGCGGCCTCAATCATATGCGCCCGCAGACGGTCGTCTTTCAGCTTGTCGACAACACAGCGTGCCGTCAGCACGGGCACAAATCGCGCAACGCCAAGTTCGCAGGCTTTTTCGGCGATCCAGTCAAACCGGTCCTTTTTGATGAGCGCCTGACAAATCCAAAGGTCGGGGGTAAATTCGCGGTCGCGCAATTTGGCGTCCACGGTCAGGACAAGGTCGCGTTTGTGCGTTTCGGTGACGGTTGCCAGATATTCGCCCGAAACATC
>DBOA01000098.1 GCA_002299195.1 Sphingomonadales bacterium UBA658 | reverse complement strand
ACCAAGGGCAAGACCAACATTGGCTGTATCGCCAATGGTCTTGGCAAGGATGGCAAGGAAAAGACGCTCTACATCTACAACATCTGCGACCATGAAGATGCCTATGCCGAAACCGGCAATCAAGCGGTCAGCTATACCACTGGCGTGCCAGCGATGATCGGTGCTGCCATGCTGCTGACTGGCAAATGGTCCGGTGCAGGCGTGTGGAACATTGAGCAGTTCGATCCCGATCCCTTCATGGACATGCTCAATGCGCATGGTCTGCCTTGGCAGGTGAAGGAACTGGATGGACCGCTGACGTTCTAATGGAAACCAAGGCCGGCGATCCTGGCGCGTTTGCGCATTTCGACCTGTATCGCGTTCCATCGCCGGCATTTGTCGTCGATGAAGCGGCGCTGCGGCGGAACCTTGCTATCCTCGCGGATGTAAAAGCACGGTCGGGTGCCAAAATCCTGTGCGCGATGAAGGCGTTTTCCATGTGGAAAGTCGCGCCCATCATCGGCGAGTATCTCGATGGCGTGTGCAGCTCGGGTCTGTGGGAATCGCGCCTTGCCCGCGATTATTATAAAGGCGAAATCGCAACCTATTGCGCTGGCTATAAAGAGGCCGACATGGCCGAAATCGTTGAGATTTCTGATCATGTCATCTTCAACAGCCCCAGCCAGCACAAACGTTTTGCAGCTTTCCTGAATGACAGCGTGGATGTCGGGCTTCGGCTCAACCCCGAACATGCCGAGGGCGAAGTTGCGAAATATGACCCCTGCTCACCCGGTTCACGCCTTGGCTTCCCAGTAAGCCAGCTGAGGCCTGAACATTTGGAGGGCGTGTCCGGTCTGCATTTCCATACCTTGTGCGAACAAGACTTCGAGCCACTCAAGCGCACATGGCAAGCGCTGAAGCCACAGATCGCGCCCTATTTTGGTCAGTTGCGTTGGTTGAACTTTGGTGGCGGACATCACATCACCCGCGCGGATTACCAGCGCGACGATCTTGTCGCGTTCATTCAGCAAGTCCGCGCCGATACCGGCCTCGACGTCTATCTTGAACCCGGCGAAGCGATAGCGCTTGATACCGGCATATTGATTGGCGAACTGCTCGATGTGTTTGAAAATGGTTTGCCCGTGGGCATCACCGATATCAGCGCGACGTGCCATATGCCCGACGTTATTGAGGCACCGTATCGCCCCGCCATGCTTGGCGAGCTTCAGGACGGCCCTGCGGTGCGTCTGGGTGGCCCCAGCTGCCTTGCTGGCGATATCATCGGTGATTATCGTCTTCCGGTCGCGGCAGAAGCTGGCGCGCGCTTCGCATTCCTTGATCAAGCGCATTATTCGATGGTAAAAACCAACACGTTCAATGGGGTTCCGCTGCCATCAATATGGCTTTGGAATAGCGAAACAGACGCTTTGGAATGTGTGCGCGCATTCGACTGGACCGAGTTTAGGGACCGGCTCAGCTAAAAACGCAACGAATCACTTTACATCCCCCCCTGCTTTTCATAAGGGACGCCTCCGCTGCCCCAGGGGGACTTCCAATAACCGCAAGGCAGCCTTGTTGTTTCACGTTATTTTTTTTGGGGGTCCCTTGAGTTGCACGAGTATCTTGACGCTCTAGCTGTAGTCCGCGCCCAGCGCCCTGACGAACCTATCACGCTCCTTCGCCCGCATGCCGCTTCGCGCGCCGCCCGTTTCTTCGTTGAGAAGTTTCAGGGTAAGTCGCTGTACGCGGTAAAGGCCAATCCTTCGCCTGCATTGCTTGAGACTTTGTGGGACGCGGGCATCACGCATTATGACGTCGCTTCGCTCGGCGAAGTGCGATTGGTGAGCAAATTCCTGCCAGATGCAAAGCTGTGCTTCATGCACCCTGTGAAAAGCGAACGCGCGATTGCGCAAGCTTACCACAACCATGGAGTTCGCACGTTCAGCCTCGACAGCCATGAGGAATTGGAAAAGATCGTGCGTGCCACCGATGGCGCGACGGATCTCGAGCTATGCGTGCGTATTCGCGTGTCATCAGAGCATGCGAAACTCAGCCTTGCTTCAAAGTTCGGTGCAGACCCTTCCGAAGTAGCGGATCTGTTGGTTGCGACCCGTCAGGTCGCCGACAGCTTGGGCATCTGCTTCCACGTTGGAAGTCAGGCGATGACGCCGGCTGCTTATGCCGAGGCGATAGAGCATGTGCGTGCCTCCATCGTTGAAGCATCGGTCACGGTTGATATTGTTGACGTCGGCGGCGGCTTCCCATCGGTCTATCCCGGCATGGAACCGCCAGCGTTGGAAGGCTATTTTGAAGTCATCCACAACTGCTTCGAAGACCTTCCCATCAGCTACTCCGCCGAATTATGGTGTGAGCCGGGCCGTGCATTGTGCGCTGAATATGCGTCGTTGCTGGTGAAGGTGGAAAAACGCCGCGGCCAAGAACTGTTCATCAACGACGGTGCGTATGGGTCATTGTTTGATGCAGCGCACATCGGCTGGCGCTTCCCTGTGGCGCTTCAGCGGTCGGATACCTCAATTGGTACCCAGATGGCTGAATTCAGCTTCTACGGGCCTACCTGCGACGATATGGACCATATGGCGGGACCATTCATCCTTCCCGATGACGTGCAAGCCGGTGACTATATCGAAGTCGGCATGCTGGGCGCATATGGCTGCGCGATGCGGAC
>DBOA01000049.1 GCA_002299195.1 Sphingomonadales bacterium UBA658 | reverse complement strand
TCGCTATCGGCGACAATCTGCGTCATGCCGTAATGGTCGCGCAAATCGACGAACAAAACGCCGCCATGGTCGCGCTTACGATGGACCCAGCCAGATAGGCGTACGGTTTCCCCCACGTGGGAATCGCGAAGTTCGGCGCATTTGTGCGTGCGATAAGCGTGCATTGTTCACTCAATTCAAAAAATCTGTGGAAAGGCCGCCTAACAACCGTGCAGGGGCACTTTGTCAAGTCGGGAATGGGTGCTACGGCGTTGCGCAATGCAGATTCATCCACTCATCTCCGACAGCAAACGTCTCGCAGAATTGTGCGCACGCCTTGCAAAATCCCCATTTGTTGCGGTTGATACCGAATTTATGCGGGAAAACACGTATTATCCGGATCTGTGCCTCGTGCAGCTGGCGGACACCCATGAGGCGGCGGCGATTGACCCGAAGGCGGAGGGGCTGGACCTCACGCCAATGCTCGACCTGCTCTGCGCGAATGACGAGGTCCTGAAAGTCTTTCATGCCGGTGGGCAGGACATTGAAATATTCTTCAACCTGACGGGCAAAACACCCTACCCCATGTTCGACACCCAAATCGCGGCCATGGCGCTGGGTCAGGGTGAACAAATTGGCTATTCGAACCTTGTCGACCTTTGGATGGGGATTCAACTCGATAAAGGCGCGCGATTTACAGATTGGTCGCGCCGTCCGCTCGACAAACGGCAAATCGATTATGCGATTGCCGACGTCACGCATTTATCAGCAATATTTCCGATGATGCTGGAAAAGCTGAAGGTAACGGGCCGTGGCGCTTGGCTGAATGACGAAATGGAGCGCATTTCAGACGCGGCCAACTATCGCAATGATCCCGAAAACGCATGGTCCCGGATAAAGGTGCAATCGCGTAAGCCCGATGTTTTGGGCCGGCTTCAAGCCATGGCGGCATGGCGCGAAAAGGAAGCGCAGCGTAAGAACATCCCGCGCGGGCGCATCATGAAAGACGAAACGCTGGCCGATATTGCGGCGCATCCGCCCAAGACGCAGGCAGATTTACCCAAGGTGCGTGGACTATCCCCTGCTTGGCGCGACAATGACATTGGCGCGCGGTTGATCGCCGTTATCGAAGCAAGCCAGCCCATGGCGCGCGATGATATGCCTGACCGCGGCAGATCCTCGCCTGGCGGCGGCAAAGACGGATCACTGGTCGCGGACCTGTTAAAGCTGTTGCTTAAAATCCGTTCGCGCGAAATCAATGTCGCGCCGCGCCTCATCGTCCGGACCGAAGAACTGGAACGGTTGGCTGCGGGTGAGCGCGAAGATCTAGAAGTCTTGACCGGATGGCGGTTTGAACAGTTCGGCCGCGACGCGCTTGATCTGGTCGAAGGCAGGCTGGCGTTCGCAGTGGTGAACGGGAAATTGAAAATGACCCACACCCAAGAAGAAGAAATGGTCCGCTAATACAGCAAACTTCGACGTCGTAGGTTGCAATTAGCTTTCGAGTATCTTCTTTACCAAGCCGAGATTGACCGGAGCATTTTCCGCCAGCGCCAGTGCATTTGCGGACCGTGCAAATTTTTCGATTGCACCATAGCTCCGTTCAATCCGGCGCTTTACGTAGCTTAAAGCATCCATGCTGATTGCAGCCCCGCGATCAGCGAGCTGCTTTTGAATCAATTGCTCAATCATTTCATCGTCGGGCGGCGCAATGTCGAGCAGCAACGCCGAACCCAGGCGCGATTGCAGGTCGGGCAGCGTGATGTTCCATTCCGCAGGCTGCCAACGCGAAATAAGCAACAACGGGACCCCGCTTTCCTGCGACCGGTTCCATGCGTTAAACAAGGTTTCCGCCGGACTGGCCTCTGCGTCGTCAATGACCGTGCCGTTCTGTCCCGAAAAATAGCGCGCCATGAGCGATTTTCCAGAGCGCGCAGGCCCCGTCAAAATAGCACAGCGTTTGGCCCAGCCCGCCGCGCTCGAAAGCCCCGCAAAAGCGGTCGCATTGGATTGCGTAATGATCAGGCTGGACGATGCGCCGCTGCGCAATTCGTCCAATGGCAAAGCAATTTGGCGCATAATGTCAGATGCTGGTGCTCATGGCCGCGGTGACGGCGGCGTGGGCGCACCAGAATTGCGCGCAGGCTCTGTTTCTTGCAACACCGACCTTACCACATCATCCAAAGACTGGCGCGCAGGTTCCGCCCCATCGACAACCGACAGGTCTTCAGCTCCGCCTTCCAATTCCTCTTCCTCAACCACTTCGGGTTCAAGGACGAGCGAGGCATCTGCACGCAATCGGCCAGAGGCGAGCGCGGATTGGAACAGTTGGTCCATCTTAATCACCGCCTGATCCATCATGCCCGGAATGCCAGCGCTGTTGGCAACACGCAGGGTAAACGACCCAAGATATTTATTATCCGGCCCATATCGCGCAGAAAACCGGCCAATGATTGGGCCGCCGGGCCATTGCCGTTCGATACGTGCTATCGGGATGATCACGTCAGCAGCACCGAACTGGTCGAGGATTGTGCGCCACCAAATGCGGCTGCGACGGTCTTTCTGGCCCGCATTCAGCAGCAACGATTCGCCGCCTGCCCCGCTTGGACGCACATAATCTATCGTGCTGTCAGCCGTGCGATATTTGGCCCAGCTGCGCTGCCATGATGTGCGCTGTTCAAATACCGTCGGCGCGCCTGCCGAATAGGTAACGGGTAACAATAATAACGGCGCAGAACGGCGGGCCACGCCGCTGACGCCCAGCAATTGACCAGCACGGGCGCGGTCAAACAATACGCCAAGCTTGGCCACATAACGGCGTGGGCCAATCTGCTCTTGCTCCACCACGATTGCGGCGACGATGCCGTCCAACGTCGAATCGGATAGGCCAGCGCCAACCGTTCCATGGGTTTTGCGCCACAATGCCGACCAGGCAATCCGCTGCGCCTGATCCCAACCCTTTTGCCGGGCATCAAACGCGTTGTTGCCGACGACATTCACAGAGACGCCGGTCACTTCAAAATCGCCCGCGCTTGCGATTGGCGCAATGCCGCGCTTCGGACCTTCGATTTGCGCGGCAACGATTCCGCCACCAATCAGCGCCAAAGGCAAGCCAATCGCTGCAATCTGAAACCATTTTCCGCGAGAATTTGTCATTAACGCACCTTTAGGCGACATAGACGTGGAATTCCAACCCTGTTCTCGCTAACGGCGACAAATGGACGCAAAAGAACATAAGCCCGAATCTTACACCTATGCCAAGGCGGGTGTTTCCATTGAAACCGGTAACGCGCTTGTGCGCGCGATTGCGCCGCTGGCGAAATCGACCCGCCGCGCTGGCGCGGATGCCGATCTTGGCGGCTTTGGAGGGTTTTTCGACCTCAAGGCCGCAGGCTTTAATGATCCACTTCTGGTCGCCGCGAATGACGGTGTCGGAACGAAGCTGAAACTGGCCATCGAATCCGGTCGCCATGAAGGCGTCGGCATTGATCTTGTCGCGATGTGCGCAAATGACTTGATCGTGCAAGGCGCAGAGCCGCTTTTCTTCCTTGATTATTATGCCACCGGCAAACTCGACAATGCAGTGGCCACCTCTGTTGTCACGAGCATTGCCGAGGGCTGCAAGCAAGCTGGATGCGCGCTGATTGGCGGCGAGACGGCGGAAATGCCGGGCATGTATTCCGAAGGCGACTATGACCTTGCCGGTTTCTGCGTTGGCGCGGTGGAACGCGACCAGGTGCTGACGGCAGATAAGGTCGCGGCGGGCGACGTCATTCTGGGCCTTGCATCATCAGGCGTGCATTCCAACGGTTTCTCACTCGTTCGGCGGCTTGCCGCAGACAAAGGCTGGAAACTCGACCGTCCGGCCATTTTCGACCAGAATGTTATTCTTATCGACGCACTCATGGCGCCGACCCGCATTTACGTAAAATCGCTGCTGCCGATGGTCCGCACCGGCAAAATCCATGCGATGGCGCATATTACCGGCGGTGGCCTGCTTGAGAATATCCCGCGTATCCTGCCGGACGGTTTGCACGCACATGTAGATGCAGACGCATGGCAACAACCGCGCTTGATGGCATTCTTGCAAGCGCAAGGTCATATCGAGCCAGAGGAAATGGCACGCACATTCAACTGCGGCATCGGCATGGCGGTGGTTGTCGATGAAACCGAAGTCGCGGGCGTAACCGCTGCACTTGAGGCCGCGGGAGAGACCGTGTTCCGCATTGGACATATTGTAGCCGGTGAAAAAGGCTGCACGGTCACGGGCAGCATCGAAACCTGGAGCGCCAAAGCCGATTGGACTGCGACCCATCATGGCTAAGGCGCGTGTTGCGGTCCTTATTTCCGGCGGCGGCACAAACATGGCTGCGTTGTTATATGCCGCAAAACGCCCAGACAGCCCATATGAAGTTGTTCTGGTCGCCAGCAACAATCCCGACGCAGAAGGGTTGAAGCTTGCACAAGCCGAAGGCGTCGCAACGTTCGCACAATCGCACATTGGTCTTAAGCGGGCCGACCATGACGAAATAATGCATAATCACATTGTCGAAGCGGGTGCGGCTTATGTCGCGCTTGCGGGGTATATGCGGATATTGAGCGAAAACTTCGTCGGAAAATGGGACGGCAGGATGCTGAATATCCACCCATCCCTATTGCCCAAATATACGGGACTACACACCCATCAGCGCGCGATTGATGCGGGTGACAGGGTCGCGGGCTGCAGCGTACACCTTGTCACTGCCGACCTTGATGAAGGCCCCCTTCTTGGCCAGATGGAGGTCGCCGTTTTGCCTAATGACACCGCCGATTCATTGGCGGAGCGCGTCAAGATAGCCGAGCATCAATTATACCCCAAGACGCTGGCCGACTTTGTTTCGCGGGCAACAAGCCCCGATTATCTGACATCAAAAGTACGCGAAATCGCGCTGGCCCAGCCAGAGGCCGATGAAGTGGTGTCACATGGAATGCCCTGCTTTGGCATCGTCGGTGGCAAGAAATTCGCATATGTTTCCGTCGACCATCATGGCGACGGGAAAATCGCACTCTTGGTCAAAATCAGCGGCGTCGAAGAACAGGCAATGCTGATCGATAGCGATGATGCAAGATATTACCGCCCCGCTTATTTCGGCGATGGCTGGGTGGGCATCAGGCTCGACCTGGGCGATACCGATTGGGATCATATCGGCGAATGGATCGCAAAAAGCTGGCGCGCAGTAGCGCCAAAAAAGCTTACAAAATTTCTGGATATACTCGGCTCGGACTAATCGGTTGCTGGCCTCTTAGGCTTTTTCGAAGTCGATCTCGACTTTTCAGAAAAATTGCAACTGCGCCAAGTTAGGAACATTGACACCAAGCGCGCGCTACGCGCTTGGTGTCAGATAACCTTCGATTGATCGGGTTTAGACGACGATTTCTTCTGGCTTGAAGAAGTATGCGATTTCAATCGCTGCGTTTTCGTCGCTGTCCGAACCGTGGACGCTGTTCGCTTCGATGCTTTCCGCCAGTTCCTTGCGGATCGTGCCGGGTTCAGCATTGGCAGGGTTGGTCGCGCCCATGATGTCGCGGTTACGCTGCATGGCGTTTTCGCCTTCAAGAACCTGAACGACGACTGGACCGCTGATCATGAAATCGACCAGTTCGCCAAAGAACGGACGCTCACGGTGGACGGCGTAGAAGCCTTCGGCCTGTTCGCGGGTCATGTGGATACGCTTTGAAGCAACGACGCGCAGGCCGGCTTCTTCAAGCATCTTGGTGACTGCACCAGTCAGGTTGCGACGCGTTGCGTCAGGCTTAATGATCGAAAAAGTGCGGGTAACCGACATGAAAAGCTCCATATTTGTAGGGGGAATTTGGCACGCATCTAACGTCGCTGCACGTTGAGTGCAAGCTTTATGGGCCTTGGACCCATTTGCCGCCATCCTGTTTCCAATAGCGGCGCTCTACCCCATCCCCCAATGTGCGCCATGCCGACCGCGCATTGTCGGTCTGTTCCGGCGGAAAAAGATAAAAGATCCGCTCAAAATCCTCGGTCACTGATCGCCAATTTCCGTCAGCCAAGGCAACAAATTTGGCGCCATTTGGCGCATCGGTATCTTGCGACAACAATATCGGCTGAAGTGCATCATCGCCCTCCCCCGATTTTGCGTGCGCTAAAAAACTGTCCGCCCTTGCGGTCCACAACGCTGCAGAGATCGCATCCAGCTGGCCCGCATCATCACTGATAATCAGCAACCGCCCTTTATTGTCCAAGATTCGCTGGGCAATGGCAGGCAGAACTTTTTCAGCAGGATCGCGCGTGAGTTGATAAAAATCGGCCTGCATGTCGCGGCAACATCAACCTTCGAAATTATCTGCGACAAACCGGTCAAGCAAACGCACGCCAAAGCCCGTTGCGCCCTTGTCCCACACTGGCCCAGCTTTATCGGCCCATACGGTCCCGGCTATGTCCAAATGCGCCCATTTCACGCCGTCCTTGATGAAACGACCCAAGAATTGTGCCGCGGTGATGGAACCAGCGCCCTTGCCGCCGATATTCTTCATATCGGCAATCGGGCTGTCGATCATTTTGTCATAGGCCTTCGAAAGCGGGAAACGCCACAGCGGGTCGCCAGAGGCCTTACCCGCAGCAGTCAACTTGTCGGCGAGTTCATCGCTGTTCGAGAATAGGCCAGCATATTCACTGCCCAGCGATACGATAATCGCGCCGGTCAATGTTGCGAGATCGACAATATATTCAGGGTTATACTTTTCCTGAACCCAATGCAGCGCATCACATAGCACCAGACGCCCTTCTGCGTCGGTATTCAGCACCTCAATGGTTTGGCCGGACATGGATGTCACAATGTCGCCGGGGCGTTG
>DBOA01000126.1 GCA_002299195.1 Sphingomonadales bacterium UBA658 | reverse complement strand
AAGACGTCAGCGCGGCGGGTCAGTTCTTTTCCGCTGACAACTGCACCAGTGCCAACACATGCGCAGCATGTTCTTTGCGGCAAATCAGCAGGTCGGGCATGTACACATCACGCTGGTTATAGACCAACGGACTGCCGTCGACACGGCTGACGTGCAAGCCATAGGCAGCCGCGACCGCGACGGGTGCGCAGCTGTCCCATTCATATTGCCCGCCGGTGTGCAAATAGATATCGGCCTCGCCGCGGACCACGGCCATCGCTTTGGCCCCTGCAGACCCCATGGGAATGAGCTCAGCGCCCAATGCTTCGGCAACGGCGACAGCCTCCGGCGCGGGGCGCGTACGACTGACCACCATGCGGAGTTTTTCGGGGGACGGGGGGATGATGGCTGGTTGATCCGTGCGCAGAACCAAATCCAAGGCCGGAAGCGCAACGGCGCCAATGACGGGCGCACCGTCGATTGCCAGCGCGACATGGACCGCCCAATCGGACCTACCTTCGCTATATTCGCGGGTTCCATCGACCGGGTCGATAATCCAAACGCGCGATTTGGAAAGGCGGGCGTCGGTGTCTTTGCTTTCTTCGGACAAAAGGCCGTCATCAGGGCGTTGTTCGGCAAGCGTACGGATCAGATATTGGTTGGCGGTTCGATCGCCCGCATTTCCTAATTCCTTCGCGACCAGTCCACTGGTCTCACGCATTTCCAGCACCAAAGCGCCTGCGGCCTGTGCCAAATATGCGGCAAGCTGCGTATCGTCAGCGATGATCGTCATTTGAGCGGCATCAACTGGCGCACGATATACTCGGCGGCCTCGGCGGGACTCATTTCGACGGTGTTCACGCGAATGTCGGGATGTTCCGGCGGTTCATAGGGGCTGTCGATGCCGGTGAAGTTTTTAAGTTGGCCGGCGCGCGCTTTTTTATACAAGCCCTTCACATCGCGCGCTTCGGCGACCTCCAGCGGCGTATCAACGAAGATTTCGACAAATTCGCCCTCGGGTAACATCGCCCGCACCATGTCGCGTTCGGCGCGGAATGGTGAAATGAACGCGGTCAGGACAATCAGCCCTGCATCCGCCATCAATTTGGCGACTTCGCCTACACGGCGGATATTTTCGATCCGGTCGGTTTCGGTGAAGCCCAAATCCTTGTTCAACCCGTGCCGCACATTGTCACCGTCAAGCAGGAAGGTGTGCCGGTTCATCAAGTGAAGCGCCTTTTCCACCTCGTTCGCGATGGTGGATTTTCCAGAACCCGACAGGCCGGTGAACCACAAAATCTTTGGTTTCTGGTTCTTCAACATGGCGTGCGCATTGCGGCCGATGTCAGTGGCCTGCCAATGGACATTTTGTGCACGGCGCAGCGAAAAGTGCAGCATTCCGGCGGCAACGGTTGCGTTGCTGATCTTGTCGATCAGGATGAAGCCGCCAAGTGCGTGGTTGTCCGCATAAGGCGCGAACACAATGGGCTTGTCGGTCGAAATCTCCGCAACGCCAATCGCGTTTAGCTCCAGCGTTTTGGCCGCCATATGCTCCATGCTGTTCACATTGACGGTATATTTCGGCGCTTGCACCGTCGCGGAAACACTCTGCGTTCCAAGCTTCAACCAATAAGAACGGCCAGGGACAAGCGCGTCATCCGCCATCCACACAATGGTGCTTTCGAACTGGTCGGCGACTTCTGGCGGATTGTCAGCCGCGGCGATCACATCACCGCGTGAACAATCGATTTCGTCATTAAAGCACAAGGTGACTGATTGGCCGGCAACGGCTTCCTGAAGCTCGCCATCAAGTGTTACGATTTTTTTGATCGTGGTTGTCTTGCCCGATGGCAAAACACGAATGGCGTCGCCCGGGTGCACGGTCCCCGTCGCAATTTGGCCGGAAAATCCACGAAAATCGAGATTTGGACGATTGACCCATTGGACGGCCATACGCAGCGGCTTGCTCTGGTCCGCGTCATTATCGAGCGCAACGGTTTCCAGATGCGCCATTAGCGGCAGGCCCTTATACCAAGGGGTGTTTGCCGATGTGTCGGTAATGTTGTCGCCCTTGAAGCCCGAAATGGGCATTGGCGTGAAATCGCTGATGCCGATACTGGCCGCAAATTCGGTATATTCGGCAACGATGGCGTCATATTTTGCCTGATCATAGTCGGTCAGGTCCATCTTGTTCACCGCGAGCACGATGTTCCGAATACCCAGCAGCTTCGCAAAATAGCTATGTCGGCGCGTCTGAACGAGGACGCCCTTGCGCGCATCAATCAAGATAACCGCGAGGTCCGTGGTCGATGCTCCAGTGACCATATTGCGGGTATATTGTTCATGCCCCGGGCAATCGGCGACGATGAATTTGCGTTTCTCTGTGGCGAAGAAGCGATAGGCGACGTCAATCGTAATGCCCTGTTCGCGTTCTGCGGCCAGCCCATCCACCAGCAGCGCAAAGTCAATGTCCTGACCTTGGGTGCCCATGCGCTTGGAATCGGACTCCAGCGTCGCCAGTTGATCTTCAAAGATCATTTTTGAATCGTACAGCAGCCTACCGATAAGTGTGGACTTGCCATCGTCGACCGAACCGCAGGTGATAAAGCGCAGCAGCGATTTGTGCTGATGGATATCCAAATAGGCGTCGATATCCGAAGCAATCAGGTCATCGGCTTTATAGACGACGGGGCTGTCTAGGGATGTCGTCATTAGAAATACCCCTCCTGCTTCTTCTTTTCCATGCTGGCGGCCTGATCATGGTCAATGGCCCGGCCTTGGCGTTCGGAGGTGGTGGTCAGCAGCATTTCTTGAATGACTTCGGATAATGTGGATGCCGTGCTTTCGACCGCGCCGGTCAGCGGGTAGCAGCCCAGCGTTCGGAACCGGATGGACCGTTCCACCGGCACTTCGCCATCCTGTAATGGAAAACGTTCGTCATCAATCATCAACAGTATGCCATCACGTGTTACCGTCGGACGCGGTGCGCTAAAATAAAGCGGCACAATCTCGATATTTTCGAGATGGATATATTGCCAGATGTCCAGCTCCGTCCAGTTCGAGATGGGAAATACCCGGATGCTTTCGGACTTCGCCTTGCGGGCATTGTACAGATTCCAGAGCTCAGGGCGCTGGTTTTTGGGGTCCCAACCATGCGTTGCTGTCCGGAATGAAAAGATGCGCTCCTTGGCACGGCTTTTCTCTTCATCGCGGCGCGCACCACCGAATGCGACATCAAATCCATGTTTGTCGAGCGCTTGCTTCAGGCCCTCTGTCTTCCACATATCGGTATGCAGCGATCCATGGTCGAACGGATTGATCCCGCGTGC
>DBOA01000149.1 GCA_002299195.1 Sphingomonadales bacterium UBA658 | reverse complement strand
GACTTGTCGCCCAACATTGACCGTGAAAGCCATGCTTCCTGTTCGGTCCCGAGCATAGTCATGGACGGATCGCGCCATGCCCCGTCGCGAAATTCTGCAAATGCCTTTGCTGGATCTCCAGCGCGCGCCAGGTCACCATGGGAATATGGCTTCGAGCGTGCGACCGCCCGAGTGTCGGTGCGGTAATATGTCGCGAGGTCGCCGATGGCATATTCTTTCCACGGCTGTTCGCCAACGGGCAGCCATTCGCGCCAGACCTGCATCGCTGCGTTGCGCCGCGCGTTCCAGTCACCTTCGTCTACGCTATGGTTCTGCGCGCCGCCTTCCCAAGCGTCATTCGCTGTTTCATGATCGTCGGTGTTTACGATCATCGGGAAATTGGCGTGCAGTGCCTGCAATTGCTTGTCCGAACGATAGCTGGAATAGCGCAAGCGATAATCGGCCAAAGTCAGAATTTCGTCAGCGGGGAAAATGCGCGCCGCAAATTTCGCGCCGCCATCATAGCCCCCACGTCCATATTCGTAGATATAGTCACCCATGTGCAGCACAAGGTCGATGTCCTTGCGTGCCGCGGCATGGCCATATGCGTTGAATTCGCCAAAGCCCAAGTTCGAGCATGAAAAAATTGCGATGTTGAAATTGGATGTTTTGCCGACGGGCAATGTCTTCGTGCGGCCAATAGGCGATATGCTGCCGTCGGGGGCAATGAAGCGGAACCAATGCCATTTGCCGGGCGCGAGATTATCGACAGTAATCTTTACGGTGTGGTCGCGCCATGGACCTGTCACCATTTGACCGCCGCCCGCGATTTTCAAGAAATCCTGGCTTTCAGAAATTTCGACACGGACTTTGGATGGACCGCCGGTCGGGTTTACATAACGTGTCCACAACAGCACGGAATCGGGGCCAGGCTCACCACTGGCAACATTATGCGTAAAACCGGTAAGGCCAAGCAGCGTCTGCGCCATAGCGGCTCCGCCCGGCAGCAATAAGCCACCAATACCAAAGCCAGCAGTTGCCAACAAATTGCGGCGATTGATAAAAAATGACATCCCGTGCTCCCCCGATAATCCGATTCAATATTGTATGTATCGTGCTAGTCAGCCGCTGTTGCAACCGTGTGACATGAAACCGATTCATGCCCGTTGATGATATATGAAGCGGTCACAGTTGCGTGCGCAGCGACCATAATTCGGGAAAGGCGCGCTTGGACACGGTGCTGTTCAAATAACTGACACCCGCCGTCCCGCCAGTTCCGGTCTTACCGCCAATGATACGCTCGACGGTCAGGACATGCTTGTGCCGCCACGTCGCCATTGCATCGTCCAGATCGACAAGCTTTTCAGCCAGCTGGTACAATTCCCAATATGTGTCGGGGTTGCGATAGACCGTGAGAAACGCGGCTTCGACCTCTGGCGAAAACACATGTGCTTGGCTCCAATCGCGCTCCAGCAACGCGTGCGGTATGTCGAACCCCGCGCGTGCCAAAGCGGCAATGGCATCATCCCAAATGCTTGGATTGATAAGCGCGTCCGTCATGGCCGCATGCGCATCTGGCCGGTTCTCCTGATATTTCAGAAAAGCCGACGCTTTGAGGCCAAGCAAATATTCCACGGTGCGAAACTGGTCCGATTGAAAGCCGGAGCTTGGCCCAAGGACATGGCGAAATCGTGTATATTCGGACGGCGTCATCGTCGACAACACGTCCCAGCTGAGCGTCATCACCGCCTGAATACGGCTGACCCGCGCTAACGCCTTATAGGCAGGCACAAGTGCATCGTTCTGGATTTGCGATCGCGCCAGTTGAAGCTCACGGATGATTTGCTTGAGCCACAGCTCTTTGGTTTGGTGAATGATGATGAACAGCATCTCATCATCCAAATCGGACTGTGGATCCTGACAATCGAGAAGTCTGTCGAGCGCGAGGTAACGCGCATAGGTCATTGGGGTATCAGTTTAGGATGTATCGGCCATCCCGCGACTTTACTGTTTCAAATGAAACTATCCACCCACTTTTCAGCCAGTGCCTCGGCTTCAGCAACGCTGAACGGCGCGTTGCCCAAACTCAGTTCCAACCATAAACCATCGACCAGCGCCGTCAGCGCCACCGCGGCCAGCCGTGTATCCGCCGGCGCGTTGGGACAGGCGGCTATCAGCCGTTCAATATCGTGTCTGTTTTCGGCGTACAGCTCGTCATGAATTTGTCCGATTATGGGCGACGTTCGCGACAGACTCCAAAAGGCGAGCCATGTCGCAAGCAAAGCAGGATCGGCAATGGGTTCACGAAAACTGGCGGTGATAAACCCCAACAATCGTCCACGCGGGTCCGTTTCGGGAAGCATAACAACGGCCGCGTGCATCGCTGCGGCAACGCGTGCCCCCGTCGTCCGATATGTTTCCGCGATGAGCGCATCAATTCCATCGAAATAATGCCGCAGCAATCCCGGTGACACGCCAGCTTCCAAGCAGATCGCACGCACCGATACGCCCTGCGCTCCATACGTTCCCAGACAGCGCGTACAGGCCGCGATTAAGGCGTCCCGGCGGGTATCAGCGCTTTCGCGGGTGAAGGCTTGTCGCGCGCTCATCCAGTTGTTATACACTCGTATAATAAGGAGAGCAAGATGTCCGAATCAGACCTGCACATAGAGCGTGACAATCTGGACGGCTGGAGCCTGCCAGCATGGACCTATGATGATCCTGAATTTGCAGCGCTTGAGGTAGATCGGATTTTCCGTCCCTCATGGCAAGTTGTTTGCCATGTCAGCGATGTCGCAAACATTGGCGACTGGCATAGCCTCGATTATATTGGCGAAAGCGTCATCGTCGTGCGCGGTGCGGATCAGGTGTTGCGTGCCTTTACCAATGT
>DBOA01000037.1:21325-21662 GCA_002299195.1 Sphingomonadales bacterium UBA658 | reverse complement strand
CGCGCGACACCGTAGACAATATCGCGTTCGGAAAAAATGCCGACAACGGCTTTGCCTTCTACAACGGGCAGGGCACCAATCCTGTTTTCGGCAAGTCGCGAGACCACATCACCGACACTTTCGTGCGGCGCAGCCGTGAACACATTGCCGTGATGGTTGGCCAATATCGCAGAAATCGTCATCGACTCTCTCCCTATGTCCTTGCCCCTGATGGAACTTATAGCATAAGGCGACCTTATCAAGCTATGAATCGCCCCTCCCGCCTCGATGACCCTGAATATGCCAACTTCGCATGGCGCCGCTATTGGCGGCTCATGCGGTGGATGTTTGGCGTGAC
>DBOA01000037.1:14562-20916 GCA_002299195.1 Sphingomonadales bacterium UBA658 | reverse complement strand
GCAATAACCGGGGCAATCATGCTGACCGCTGCGCTGATGGGACTTGTTTTTCTGTCCAGCGGGTCGGGCCATGATGAATCCATCGATGACCCTTTTGAAGATGAAGCCGACCGGTGACCGAGGCTGTTCGCAACCTTCCAAAACGGAATGACCCGGTTTTACGCGTTGTTCCGGGCCCTGCGGATATCAACGCCAATGGCCATATCTTTGGCGGTTGGGTATTGGGGATGATGGATCAGGCCGGTGGCATCTTGGCCGGACGAATTGCGCAAGGCGCGTGCGCGACAGTGGCCATTGAGAAGATGGAATTCATCGCGCCGATTTTATTACGCGACATCATTTCAGTCTATGCAACGCTCGAACGGCGGGGCCGTACATCCATGGGCATCCGCGTCGAAGTTATCGCGACCCGTGCGCGTGGCCAACAAGAGGTCAAAGTGACCGAAGGTCTGTTTACCTTTGTTGCCCTAGATGACGATCACAAGCCACGGGCATTGCCCGAAAGCTAGAGGTTATCGCGCCATTGGTCCGCGATCAACGGCGGAACGATTGATTATTCCGCCGATGCAGCTTCATCATCACCCGCTGGCTTAACGCGGCGGGCGCGTGGTTTGCGCGCGGGCTTTTCCATATCCGCGTCACTGTCGTCCGAAGAAATAGCGATGGACGGCGGCAATACGGCGAGATCAAGACCTGCGGGTGCATCGTCTTTTTCTTCGCTGTGGTGACGGCGTGGGCCGCGATTTGCGGACCGGCTATTGTCGGAACGATAATTACGGTCGTTGCGTTCCGGGCGACGTGGGCGGCTTTCGCGCTGTTGCTCGCGTGGTGCGCGCTCTTCGGTATCGCCATCATCTTGCGAAACGGAATCGGCGTCCATTCCATTGGAAGAACCTTGTTCGTCATAACTCTGCGAGCGATCATCATTTTGCCAATCGTCGCGGTCTTCACGATTATCTTCGCGGGGACGACGTTCGCCTTGCTGTTCCTGACGCGTTTCTTGGCGGCCGCGGAAATCGGCGAGTACGCGGAAATAATGGTCAGCAAATTGCAGGTGATATTCGGCGTTTACGCGGTCGCCGTTAAACTGCGCATCTTGCGCTAGCTTTTTGTATTTTTCCAGCATCTGCGCTGCGTTGCCGCGCGCACGATTGTCGATCTGGTTCTGATAGTCGAAACCGCTGCGGTTGTTATTTTGCTGGCGATTATTGTTGTTGCGACCGCGGCGACGATTGTTGTTCTGCTGCTGCCTATTGTTGATATTCATCAGGGCTGACCCGTCCTCTTTTAGCATTTTAACATTGCAGGAAGCCCCAAAACCCAGTCTTTGGGTTACGCCAAGGTCGACCGAGACCTTGAAAAAATTTCCAACTGCGCGGGGGGCGGCTTCGCGCTAATCTCCGCAATTTGCGGGTTTTGCTGCGATGCTTTTTAGCGTTAGCGGTTCGGTTGCGCGATTCCAAGCGAAAAGCGCAAGACGCGTGGATTGCCGGAAAGGTCGTGGGTTAATTCGGAGGTGAACCCGGCTTCGGTGCCCAATTTTGCGACGGATTTTGACTGGTTGAATCCGATTTCGAAGACCGCGATTCCGGTGGTTTTTAGCAGTTTTTCGAGGGTTTTTAGAAGTATGCGATAGTCGCGCAGACCGTCGGGGCCGGCGAAGAGGGCGCTGTGCGGTTCGTGGCGGGCGACCATGGGCGCAAGCGGGGTTGCGTCCTCAATATAAGGGGGGTTGCACACAATGAGGTCGAATTGCCCCAAGCCGTCGGCCCACCCGTCCAAAGTCCAATCGCGGCGTTCAAAGTATGCGCGCGCGTCCAGCCCAAGGCGCGTGGCGTTGCCCGATGCGACCGCCAGAGCCGCTGCGCTGGCATCAATGCCCACAGCTTCCGCGTCCCCAAACACCGACAAAGCCGCCAGCAGCAACGCGCCCGACCCGGTGCCCAAGTCCAAGATCCGCGCAGGCGCATCCCGTCCGGCAAAACCCGCAATCGCCACCTCAATCACCGTCTCGCTGTCTGCACGCGGGATCAGCACATCGGGTGTCACATGCAGGTCAAGGTCCCAAAACGCCTGCATTCCCGTGATATAGGCCACGGGCTCATCCGCCACCCGCCGCGCGAGATACGCCGCAAACCCCGCAGGCGCAGCAAGATCATGCATCCGCAACAACATCGCCGACCGGTCTATGCCCAAGGCATGCGCCATCAACAGTTCGGCGTCGAGACGCGGGGTCGCGCTGACGGGCGTCAGGGCATCGGTCGCATCGCGCAGCGTTGAGGCCAGATTAGGGGCAGGTCCATCCATACCCCGCCCGTACCCCCAAGCCGCCCGAAAGCAAAGCGGTCCCGCGCGCGTACTTCGGCGCGCCGCTATTTTTTTCACCGCACACGCAACCATCTGGCGACTTTGCACGTTATTGCCAACTGAAGCGTTCATTTGGAAGGAATCGCAGTATGAAGATTTTGAAAAGCACGTTGATTTCGGGCCTGTCCGCACTGGCATTGGCCGCGTGCTCGGGCAGCGACACCAGCGATACCGTGGCGACCGATACCGAAGTGGTGCAGGACGACGCGATGATGTCCGACGGAACCCAAGCGACCACCGACAAGAATATTGTCGCGCTTGCGCAAGGCAACCCACAGGCATCGACGCTCGTGTCCGCCGTCACCGCGGCTGGCCTTGCCGAAACATTGTCGGGCAGCGGCCCGTTCACCCTATTCGCGCCATCGAATGACGCATTTGCCAAGGTCGATAAGGCAACGCTCGACGGCCTGTTAAAGCCGGAAAGCAAGGCGAAGCTTGCGGCGCTGCTGAAATATCACGTCGTCGCCGGCAATGTGAAGGCGGCTGATCTGGCGAAGCTGATCGCGGACGGCAACGGCACCGCAGCCCTCACGACGCTGAATGGCGGCACCCTGAAAGCCAGCATGAACGGCGACAAGATTGTCCTGACCGATGCCAAGGGCGGTAAATCGACCGTGACTTCGGCAGATTTGGTCGCGTCAAACGGCACGGTCCACATGGTCGACACCGTCGTCATGCCATAAGATTTCGGGTCGCATACGCAACCTGAAAGCCAGTCCTCAAATTCCCCCTAGCAGGTGAAGAGGACTAAATTGGCCCCGTCCGGACCCCTCCCCCGGGCGGGGTCTTTATATGTCAAAAGCAATGAGGCGGCCGGATGGATTGTCACCGTAATTGGCCACCGTAATTCTGTTTGTGCAACCCCGTCATCTTGAACTCGTTTGTGCAATGCACGCCTTCGGCTCCAGGATCTTACTTCCCACGTCGAAATAGTAAGATGCTGGAGCCGAAGGCGTGCATTGCACAAACGAGTTCAGGATGACGAGAGGGGGCTGTCGGGATGAGGGCCGCCCTTCTTCATGCCTTTGTGGCTTTGTGCGAGATAGATTGGCGCAGCTTCTGTCTTTGGCGGGGCGTCGCGCTCGCGCGCTAGGGGCATCCCTTAACCCAAAATCTCCGCCTGCGCGTAGCCCAAAGCTTCGCCCAATGCCTGCAAACGGCGCTGGGCGCTGTTGGACTGTAATCGCACGGCGGAGCCGGTGAGGTGGAGGCGCAGCGTTGCGCCGTCGCCGTCAATGCGGCTGTCGGCCAGCGCGCCGCCGGTGCCGCCATCAAGCCGGTGGGCAAGGCGGATGGCGAGACCCCAGATCACGGCTTGTGCGAGTGCGCCGGGTGTGGCCAAGGTGGTGAGCATTTCGGGCAAGGTCCGCTTTCCCGCATGCACCGTCCACAAAGCGGCGGCTATCACCGCGCGGTCGCTTGCGTTCACGCCGGGCCAGCTGCCGTCCAGTGCCAGATCGAGTGCGTGGTCTGCGCGATATTCGGGGTTTACGTTCCATACGCTGTCGGACAGCAAACAGGCCGCCCGGCACAGCCGCGCATCATTGGGGCTTTGTCCGGCGAACACCGGCGCAATCCATTGCGCCAACGCGTCCCCATGAAATGGAAACCGGCCAAGCCGTTCGCCTTCAAAACGCGCGGCGGCGATCAGCGGGTCGTCTTGGCGCTCGGCGGGAGTCAGCTGTTCAAACAACAATCCCTCACGCAGGCCATAGATGCTGGTGATAAGCTTGCTTGGTTTCAGCAGGCCCGATATGCCGGCGAGCAACGCATTCGCCCCCGGCAGCGCAGAAATGCGGCCTGTGGCAACGACATTGGAGCGGGTTAACGCGTCCTTGTCGTTCACCATCGCCATCATCATTTCGGGCGCGTCGGCGGGCATTTCATAATTGGACAGGATGGTCAGCGGATATCCCGTCTGGTGCATGTGCAGCCGCGCGAATGTCCGCCACGATCCGCCGATCATATAAAATGGCAGGCCGGATTCGATGGGGAAACCCGCTTTGCCCACAGCTTTGGCAATATCATCGCGCAGCATCTGGCTAATCTGCTTGGTTGTTTTGCCCTTCAATATGTCATGCCGCAATGTGCCCAGCGGCAGGGACACGCGCGTGCCCAGTTTTCCGTCGGATATGCGAATAAGCTCAAGACTGCCGCCGCCAAGATCGCCGACATAGCCATTGGCATGTGGGTTGTCGCTTAATATGCCGAACCCGGCGGCGGTTGCTTCGGCATCGCCATCCAGCACCTCCACATGAATGCCCAGCGCCGCTGCCTTTTCGACCAGCTCAGCGCCATTTTTGGCTTCGCGTGTTGCGGCGGTGGCGACCACGCGCATCGTGTCGACCTTCATCGCCTGTGCCAGCGTTTCAAAGCGCGCCAATGCGGCCAGCGCCTTTTTCATCGTGGCTTTATCGATGATGCCATCGCCCGCGAGGCAGGCGCCAAGTTTTACGCGGCTTTTTTCATTGTAAATCGGCAGCGGCGCACGCGGCAGCCCTGCATAAACGACCAGTCGTACGGTGTTGGAGCCAATATCAATGACGGCCTGACGCACCGCCTTCATCTTTGTCGGATGAGGCGCAGCGTTGGAACCTTCTTGTCATCTGCAAGCGCGCCTCCGCGTCCCGATAATGACGCGTTGGTCATGAAATAATGGTGCAAATTGAAAGGCATTGTTCCTGCTTTGACTCGCTCATATCGGCCGTCTGACCGCAGCATCCAGCTTTTCTGGTTGTCGAGCAGGTTTGCAACCATAACCTGATCCAGAATCTGGTCATGCACCGTCGGGTTTTCAATCGGCAGCATATATTCGACGCGGCGGTCAAAATTACGCGACATCCAGTCCGCCGACGAGATGAACACTTTCGCATCCCGATTGGGAAGGTCCGCGCCATTGCCCATCGCCCAAATGCGGCTGTGCTCCAGGAAGCGTCCAACCACGGACTTTACGCGGATGCGCGACGACATGCCCTTTACCCCGGGACGCAGGCAGCAAATGCCGCGCACGATCAGGTCAATCTCCACGCCCGCTTCGCTGGCTTCGTACAATTTGTCGATCACGGCCTTGTCGACCAAAGAGTTCACCTTTGCCCAGACAGCGCCCGACCGCCCCGCTGCAACATGCGCGATTTCGTCATCGATCAGCGACATGATTTTTTCGCGCAGGCCAAGCGGGCTCATCGTCAAAAGCTTCAGTTCGGTCGGCGGGATATAGCCGGTGATATAATTGAAAATCTGCCCCGCATCATGCCCGACGCGCGGGTCCGCGGTGAAGAAGCTGATGTCGGTATAGACCTTCGCGGTGATGGGGTGGTAATTGCCGGTGCCCAAATGGCAATAGGTCCGGAAACCGTCCGCCTCGCGTCGCACGACGAGCGAAATTTTGGCGTGGGTTTTCATGTCGACAAAGCCGTAGACAACCTGAACACCCGAATTTTCCAGCTGCGACGCCCAGTGCAAATTCTGCTCTTCGTCAAATCGCGCCTTTAGCTCGACAATGGCGGTGACGGATTTGCCGGCATCGGCGGCTTCACACAAAGCGCGAATGACCGCGGACTGCTTGCCTGCGCGGTACAATGTCTGCTTGATCGCAACGACATCTGGATCAACCGCCGCTTGCTGCAAAAATGCGAGGACGGCGTCAAAGCTCTCATAGGGGTGATGGACGACGATGTCTTTTTGGCGGATCGCGGCAAAGCAGTCACCATCATGTTCCAAAATGCGTTCCGGAAAGCGCGGCGAATATGGCGGGAATTTCAACGTTGGCCGGTCTTCGTCCACCAATTGCCCAAGGTCACCGATGCCCAAAAATCCTACGGTTTCGACGACGATAGATGCGCCAGCCCCAAGCTCTGACCGGATTAAGGTCGCCAATTCCGCGGGCAGCCCTTTTTCCAGCTTAAGCCGGATAATACGGCCACGACGGCGGCGTTTGATCGCGCTGCGGAAATAGCGGACGAGATCTTCGGCCTCTTCCTCCACCTC
>DBOA01000037.1:0-14330 GCA_002299195.1 Sphingomonadales bacterium UBA658 | reverse complement strand
AACGGAAACGGGTGGGCGGGATCCAGCGCTTGCGGCGTTAGAACCGGAAGAATTTGTTCCTGAAAATATGTGCCGACCGCAGCTTGAAGATGTTTGCCAAGGGCGGATGGTTGAACCACCTTAATGCCCTCTGCCGATAGCTCGCGCATCAATTTGCGCCACAGCTTTTGCTGCTGGATCATGAGGCGATCTGCCGCGGCAACGGTTGCGGTCAGCTGTTCAGACGGGGTGAGGCCGTCGATCGACAGTTCTTCAATTTTCCGTTGCTGTTGACCCCGCAATCCAGCCACGCGGACCATGAAAAATTCGTCAAGGTTCGTGCCGGAAATCGACAAAAAGCGCAGCCGTTCAAGCAGCGGATGCGCCGGATTTGACGCTTCTTCCAGCACGCGTTCGTTGAATTTCAGCCAAGATAATTCGCGGTTAAAATAGCGCGCATCAGCAGGCGTTTTCAGGGGCTTCACTTGGCTTGAACCGGGCGCGGGATTCACGAAAAATCATCCTTTTTTAAATATCTATCGCGGCGAATTGCCATGAAAACATGACATATTTACGGCACTGATTTCTGCGGTTGCACATACTGTAACAGCATTGTCGCCAAATTGTCATCGTCCATATGCCGACGAGTCACAAGCCCCGCCTAATGCGCGATATATTATTTAACAATGTTTGACGGTTATTGAGGGGCAAATATATGCAAAGTCGGTTCACGAATTCGCGCGCTTTCGTTCGCAGCACTATGCTGTGCAGCGCAGCGGTGCTCGCAATTTTCCCAGGTGCAGCCATGGCGCAGACAGCGCCAGCGGCAGATGCAGCAGATGGTGACGCGATCGTCGTCACAGGTTCACGACCAATTGCGGAATCAGAAGCGGCCGCTTTGCAGGTGCAGAAAAATTCAGACTCCTTAGTGAGCGTTGTGTCTTCTGACGCGGCTGGCCGTCTTCCTGACCAGAACATTGCGCAGGCGACGGGCCGCCTTCCTGGTGTCGCGGTTGAACGTGACCAAGGGCAGGCCCGTTATATCAGCATCCGCGGCGCGCCGAACTATTGGACCACATTGTCGTTCGACAGCATCAACGTCGTCAGCCCTGAAGGCCGCGACGCGCGGTTTGACTCCATTCCTTCGGCAATTGCCGCGCAAATTATCGTGTCAAAGGCTGTCACGCCAGACATGCCGGGCGAAACCGTGTCGGGTAACGTCAATGTCATCACGCGTTCAGCGTTCGATTATGACGGGTTCCATTTTGCAGGCAAGGCTGGATACGGTATCGCCCAGCTTGGCAACCGCCCGCAATATGAAGGCTCGGCTGTTGTTTCGACGCGTGTCCCCGCTGGTGAAGGTGAAATCGGCGTACTTGTATCGGGCAGCTATTATCAGCGCGCAATGATTACGGACAATTTCGAGACGGATTACGAACGGGTGTCGCAGGATCAGCGGCCAGATTCGCTCAGCCGGTTCTGGGCGCATGAAACAGAAAACAAGCTGTATCGTTTGACACGCCGCAACTGGTCGCTCTCGGGACGACTGGATTGGAAGCCGAATGCCGACAACAGCATTTCGCTGCGTTCAATTTACACCACCTTCACCGACGACGAAATGCGCGACAACTTCCGCTTCGACCTTGATGACCGTCAGGGTGATTTGGTGGCCGATACCGCCGCGTGCGGAACGGCGGTAAACCCAACACCAACCACGACGGGCTATGCCGATGTCTGCATTGGAAATACACCGTTCCAAGGCACTATCTATGGCATCGACATTCGCCAGCGCTCAACGCTGCGTGCGTTTGAACAGTCGATTTTCACAAACACCATCGAAGGTACGCATGAATTTGGCGATGGCTGGAAAATCAACTGGCTTGGCAATTATACAGAATCAAAGGACGATCGTTCGGTTGTTGGCGAAACAACTTGGGATAGTCCAAGCACACGTAACCTGCGTCCAACGGTTGCCTATGACTTCACTGATCCGAACCTTGCCCGTTTGAGCTTGTTCACCACGGTCCAGCTGAGCAGCCCAACGCGTTATCAGGCGGGTACGCCGGTTACCGACATTGACAGCTTTACCAAGCCGCTGGCGTCGATGAATATACTCGACGCTGTGGACACCACAAAGGCCTATACCGCGAAATTTGTTGTCTCGCGCGAAACCGAATTTTTGGGCGGAGACGCGGTGTTGAAGGCTGGCTTCCAGTTTGATCAGCGCACCAAAACCGTTGATGAAAGCAGCATGGCGCTCAATAACGCAGCGCAATTTGCGACCATCGGAATATCGACAAGCTATAATGGTTTCAGCCTTGATACTCCGTTCAAGGGCAAGATACCGATGGGCTATACCTTCCGCTATTTCGACGCGGATAAAATGCGCGCGGCAAGCGACGCTGCACGCACCAATTTCACCTTCACGCCCGCGCTCGGAAATATCTACGATGTTCAGGAAGAGGTTATGGCCGCCTACCTGATGGGCACAGTGCGCTACGACTGGGGTTCAGCCGTGGGCGGTGCGCGTATTGAACGTGTGAAGAATAGCGGTACCGCGGTCGCGACGGTTGGCACGGTCACTGGGCCTGTAACTGCTGAAAATAGCGGAACGCTTGTATTCCCCAGCATGCATCTCAATTTCGACGTCGACACCGACAAGAAACTGCGCATTGGCTTTACCAGCGGCGCTGCACGTGCGGATTATGATCAGCTGCGTCCCAATGTTGTCGTTGATGACAGCAACCAACGCATCTCGGGCGGTAACCCCGGCGTAAAGCCAGAGCGTTCGTATGGCGTCGATGCTTATTATGAATATTATGTCCAGCCACAGGGCTATTTCATGATCGGTGCCTTCTACAAAAAGGTAGAGGATGTCTTGTACACGTCGCGCAGCACATTTGGTTCAAATGCGCTCGACAGCAACGGTGTTGATCGTTCGGCTTTCGCGTTCAGCGGGATCACCAACGGCGGTTCAGGTAGCGTACGCGGTGTGGAAGCCGCTGCGCAGTTCCAGTTGGAGCCTTATGTGAGCGACCTTGGCTTGCCCGATTGGATGGGTGGCTTCGGCATCACCTCCAACGCCACGTACAATGACAGCGAAGTGACGAAACCCGCCATATTGGATGCGGCAGGTGCCACCATCTCGCCCGAGCGTAAGGTGCCACTCCCCGGCACATCAGAAGTCGTATATAATGTCGGCGCATATTATGAGAAATATGGTCTGTCGGTGCGTCTGCAGTACCAAAACCGGACCGCTTGGGCAGATGGTTTTGCCGACAATCTCGATAGCGCAGGCGATACCTATTGGGCGGAAGATGACGAGCTCGATTTTTCGGCACGCTATGAAATTTCCAATGGTATCGAAATCTATTTTGATGCCGCAAACTTGCTGAACAATCCTGGCCGTCGCTATTCCGACCCGTCGAATATCCTGAATGCGCAGGGCGTTTCGACCCCGTTCACCAACCGGTATACGATTGAATGGGAACGTTTCGGTCGCCGTTACTCAGGTGGTATTCGCGTAAACTTCTAATGCGCGATTTCCGCATCCTGTCGCTATTACTCCTCGCCGGTTGCGCTTCGCCGCAGCCGGCGATGAGCCCGCTTTCGACGGCATCGGTCAGCGCAAGGCTGGAAACGCAGCCCGTTGCGAGCCTGGACGATGCGGCCGATGATCCGGCAATTTGGCGGAATGCCGCGTATCCAGCCCAAAGCCTGATTGTCGGCACCGATAAGCGCGCGGGCATTCATGTGTATGATTTGCAAGGCCGTCAGGTTAGTTTTACGCCGTCGCCACGCCTCAACAATGTCGATCTGCGCGATGTCGGGGGCAGCATTGGTGTGCTCGTCGCCGCTAGCGACCGTCAGGACCTTGCGCAGGCACAGATGGCGTTGTTCCGGCTGGATACCGATACCAAAGGCTTGGTCCCGCTGGGTTCGATAGCGGTCGGTGCCGGCGAAGCCTATGGCATGTGTCTGTGGCAGCGCGCCAGTGACAAGGCACCGTTCGGATTTGTCGTTCTGAAAGATGGTCGCATTGACCAAATCGCGATTGACACCAACGGCGCTGTCCCGACCGGAAAGCGTGTCCGCAGCCTGAAGCTTGGCACGCAGTCCGAGGGCTGTGTGGTCGATGACCGAACCGGCATATTATATGTTGCCGAAGAAGATGTCGGCCTTTGGCAATTTGATGCGTCGCCAGACGGTTCCATGACACCCACCGCAATTGCCAAAGCCGATGGCAACGAAATCGTCATGGATGCAGAAGGCGTTGCGCTGGCACCATCTGGCAGTGATGGCGGCTATGTTGTCGTGTCGAGCCAAGGCGATAATACTTATGCCGTCTATAAACTTCCCGAAGCAAAATATGTCGGCCGCTTTCGCATTAACGACGGCAAAGTCGACGGCGTGCAAGAAACCGACGGCATCGAACTGATGCTGGGTGATTTTGGACCTGATTTCCCCGGCGGGCTTTTGGTTGTTCAGGATGGCGACAATCGCCCGTCCACGCAGAATTTCAAGCTGGTCAGTTGGGCAGATGTGGTCGCGGCGCTGGGCTGGGTAAAACACTAGGTTGCAATAGTCGTCTGTCGGGCTAATTGCCGTGCATGGCAAAAATCTGGTTTGACGACGCACTTGATCTCAATTCGCTCACTGAAAATGGTGACGATTGTATGCCCGGCTATGTCGGCATCCGGTTCATCGATTATGGCGATGACTGGATCAAGGCCAGCATGCCCGTCAATGAACGCACAAAGCAACCTTATGGCCGGCTGCATGGCGGCGCTTCGGTAGTGCTTGCCGAAACGGTCGGCTCGGTCGGCGCGGCGATGACTGTGGACCGCAGCAAATTTGCGACCGTGGGCATGGAAATCAACGCCAACCATATTCGTCCTGCAAAAGACGGCCTGGTTTTTGCAATCGCGAAGGCCGAATCCATCGGCCGGACAACACAAATCTGGTCGATCCGCATTGAGGACGAGGCCGGAAAGCTGGTGTGCATTTCGCGCATCACGATGGCCGTCATTTCCACCGAACGCGCCTAAAATATTGCGTTTCGGGGCGTGAACGTCCACGGGTAAATGATAGATGACACCGTTAGACAGAATTTGGGGTGCAGGCGAATGTCGCTTCGATATGTAAGAGAATTTAAGGGCTTTGCCGGGGTCAGGATTGAAGCGGACGATATCGGTTCCGCCGATGAGCCCTCGATCGTCCTGCTGCACGGCTTTGGACAAACGCGTAAAGTCTGGGAAGATGTCGCGGTTGGCCTTGAACAGGCTGGACGGCATGTCATCAATGTTGACCTGCGCGGCCATGGCGGCAGCGATTGGCCGTCCGATGGCCGTTATGACATTGACGCCTTTGTAGACGATTTGCGCGCGGTTCTGGGGCAGATGCGGACGCGACCTGTGGTGGTGGCGGCAACGCACAGTGCATGGATCGCAACGATGGCGCTTGCCGAGGATGCCGCGATGTTGGCGTCTGGGCTTATATTGTTGGACCCGCCTGCACATACCGATGCCCAAGCGGTAAAGGTTTCGGCCGAGAAACTTTCTGCGGCCTTGGGGCAGGGGCTTGCGCCGTCCGAATATGACAGCAAACTGTTCGCGTCATTCGGCACTGACGGTGTGGATGCCCGGCTCGCGCAAGCCGCGCCGCAGATCAACATTCCCGTATTGGTGGTGCGCGGTGCACTTGGCGCGTCGGACGGCGTTGACCCGCAAACGGGCTTTGCCTCCACTTTTCCCAATGTCGAAGCCATTGATGTCGATGGCGGCAGGCTGCTGATCGTGGCGGAACGAACCGAAGCGTTCAACGGCTTGCTGATCGATTTTCTGGAGCGCAAGCAACCGCACTTCATTCCTGAATATCGCTCGGGCTCCGATGCGCGCACGTTGCGCGATGCAATGGGCTGTTTTGCAACGGGTGTGACGATTATCACCGCCCATGCGCCCGACGGACGGCCCGTTGGCCTGACTGCGAACAGCTTCACCAGCGTGTCGCTCGACCCCCCGTTGCTGCTTGTGTGCATCGCCAACAATTCGGGCAGTGCAGAGGTGTTGCGTGGGATTGATGATTTCGCGGTCAACGTGCTGCAGATTGGCCAGCAACCGGTGTCCAACCTGTTCGCGGGAAAAAGCGAAGATCGGTTCTCCGGAACGCGGTGGGAAGTCGGCGAATATGGCGCGCCTATTTTGCCCAGCTCGCTCGGTATCTTTGAATGCAAACGGCATACATTGCACGAGGCGGGGGACCATTTCATCCTCGTCGGGCGCGTCGAAAAAGCCAGCTTTGAACCGCGCCGCGATCCATTATTATATTTCCGCGGCAAATACCGGCGTCTGCACTTCACATAAAACCCGCTCGCATTGACTCCCGAAGAGTGATGCCGTAAACTGGTTTCAAATGTAACCAGTTTCGCAGGAGCAGTAGCATGGCCGATTTGTTCGAAAACCCGTTGGGTTTGGATGGGTTCGAATTCATCGAATTTTCCGCACCGGAAAAAGGCCTGCTTGAACCCGTGTTCGAACGCATGGGTTTTGCGCGGATTGCCCGGCATCGGTCGAAAGACGTGGACCTATGGCGTCAGGGCGAAATCAACCTGATCGCCAATTATGAACCCAAAAGCCCGGCGGCCTATTTCTCTGCGGAGCATGGCCCATCAGCCTGCGGCATGGCGTTTCGCGTGAAAAATGCGCGGGTCGCTTATGACCAAGCGATTGCCCGTGGCGCTGAACCCGTTGAGACGCGTACGGGCCCAATGGAGCTTCGGCTGCCCGCCATTCGCGGCATTGGCGGGGCGATGATTTACCTTGTTGATCGCTATGGTGACGCGCTGTCGATTTACGATATCGATTTTGATTATCTGCCCGGCGTGGATCGCAACCCCGCAGGCGCTGGCTTCAAGATTATCGATCACCTGACACACAATGTCTATGGCGGACGCATGGCGCATTGGGGCAGCTTTTATGAGCGCGTCTTCAATTTCCGCGAAATTCGTTATTTCGATATAAAGGGCGAATATACCGGCCTCACCAGCCGCGCGATGACAGCGCCCGATGGCAAAATCCGCATTCCGTTGAACGAAGAAGGCAAAGCAGGCGGCGGGCAGATTGAGGAATATCTGCGTGCATATAATGGTGAAGGTATTCAGCATATCGCCTTTTCCTGTGACGATCTGCCGGCGTGCTGGGACCGGTTGAAGGCGCTGGGCACGCCATTCGCACCGCCACCGCCCAAGGCCTATTATGATATGCTGGAGGAGCGCTTGCCCGGCCATGGCGAACCAGTGGGCGAACTCCAATCACGCGGTATCTTGCTCGATGGTTCAACCGAAGATGGCGACCCACGGTTGCTGCTTCAGATATTTTCGCAGACGATGATTGGGCCGGTGTTCTTCGAATTTATCCAACGCAAGAAAGATGAAGGCTTTGGCGAAGGCAACTTCACCGCCTTGTTCAAAAGCATTGAACGCGACCAGATTGAGCGCGGCGCGCTGACGGTCCAAGAGGCCACGATATGACCGCGCCAATCGCGCTTCGCCGCATCCACCATGTGGCCTATCGGTGCAAGGACGCAAAGGCGACGGCGGGCTGGTATGCGCGCGTCTTGGGCATGGAATTCACCACCGCCTTTGCCGAGGATCATGTTCCGTCGACGGGGGAATATGACCCCTATATGCACATCTTCCTCGATTGCGGCGGCGGCAATGTCATCGCGTTTTTCGAACTGCCGAACCAACCCGACATGGGCAAAGACCCCAACACCCCCGCATGGGTCCAGCATATCGCGTTTGAGGTCACGGACCTTGACGCCCTGCTTGCCGCAAAAGCGCATATCGAGGCGCAGGGCATTGATGTGGTCGGGCCGACTTTCCACGGGATTTTCCGGTCGATCTATTTCTTTGATCCCAACGGCCACCGGTTGGAACTTGCGTACAATATCGGCACGCCGGAACAATATGCCGAATTAAAACGCGTCGCGCCGTTGATGCTTGCAGAATGGAGCGAAACCAAAAAGGCCCCGCGCCATGCCGATTGGCTGCACGTTGATCCGGACAAGCAAGCTTAGGCGTCGAGCGCCCACGCAATCGGACGTTGCGTCTCCAAATATGCCTCCCGCCGCAAGCGGCTCCACCTTGCGCGGTTGATTAACGCTGTTCCAAAAGAAGTTCGTTCGCAATCGCGCCGCCGGTGTGGAACATTCAGCCTGACCGGGCCTTTTACCTGTAAGAGTTTGATCAGGTAACGGCATCATGATAGCCTTCACCAATATTCTGAAAGTTGGCTATAATGCGTAAAAAATGGATTTTGTTGGCTGCTGCGGGGCTTGTCAGTGTTGGTGCGATCACTTGGAGTGCTATGGCAAGTAATGTCGAAACGCCTGATTATGCGGTTTCCAGTAAAAGCGGCAACCTAGAGATCCGCGAATATGGCCCGACAATTGTTGCAGAAGCAACGGTCGAAGGGGATCGGGATACAGCGATACAGCGCGGTTTCCGCATTATTGCGGATTATATTTTTGGCAACAATCTATCGTCGACAAAAGTCGCGATGACTGCACCCGTGATGCAGCAGCCCAGCGAAAAGATCGCAATGACCGCACCCGTCATTCAGCAAGCTTCAGGCAAATCGTGGAATGTGCGTTTTGTGATGCCTTCAGAATATACGATGGAAACGCTGCCGAAGCCGGTCAATCCCAAAGTCGCGTTGATTGAAGTGCCAGCGACGCGATTTGCGGTGATCCGCTTTTCGGGGTTCGCGGGTCAGGGTTCACTTGACGCACACGAAGCTGAGCTACGGGTATTCATGGCGGAGCGGGGCCTGACTGCCACCAGTGTGCCCCAATACGCATTTTACAATGCGCCTTGGACACTTCCTTTCATGCGCCGGAATGAGGTTATGATCGAAGTCACCGGCAAATGAAGATAGCCGATATATCTGAATGAAGGGCATGGTGCAGCCGCGAGGGCCCGAGCTTAAGGCCGGTTAACTTACGCAGGCATCAGCCCCAAATGTTTGCACGATGGACAACCCATGGGATTACGCCACCCGCTTTAATCAGGCGCACATTGTGTAAAGATAAGTGGAAATATTATTATTAATCTGTTGCTTACAAGCAATATATGGTGCCGGAAGAGGCATCATATTAATCAATTATAATATTGATTATATGTAATATTTTTAAAGATTGTATAGAAAGCACCACCAATCGTACCCCCATATACCCTGACTGCGAGCGAACAGGAATGAACAGTCTTGGGCTAGTCACCGTCTACCTCGCACCTAAAAGTACCCCCCCACCCCCTTCAAAACCCCTGCTAATCGAGACCCCACCGGGGTGGCACCCCCCCCATTCGGGCTGATGGGACCCACAGTTCCTTCTTACATGTTGTTTTGCTCGTTCAGGGGGCATCATAGCCGCAGGCCAGCACAGCAGGCCATAATCACCGTGTATGTCTAGTTGTGGGCCGGGAGCGGAATGTCTGCTTTGCGTTATGAAACTAGGCAATGCAGAGGTCAGTCCGACACACGATACGGTGGCAACGGATACTTCCTATGTCCGTACCCTCATTTCTGAAGCCTCATGCAAAGACTGCGCCCCACATTACGCGAGGCTAGTGATACTTCTCGATATCGATATGGGTGGGGTTTTGGGAGATGACGTGCTCATCACACATGGCACGCAAGAATATGCAAAGGGCGCCGGTCGCTGAACGGGGGGTAAAGCGACCGGCACCAAAGCTATCAATTAAGGCAGCAATACAGAATCAATGACGTGCACAACGCCGTTTGACTGCATGAGGTCAACGGTGGTCACGGTAGACTGTCCGCCCTTGCCATCGGTGATGACGACGCTGTTACCCGACAAACGCGCGGACAGCTTTTCGCCTGCGACGGTTGTCACTGAAGCGTTGCCACCGCCTGCCTTGATTGCCGCGACGATGTCAGTAGAAGTCAATTTGCCAGCAACCACATGATAGGTCAGGATTTTGGTCAGTGTTACCTTGTTTTCTGGCTTCACGAGCGTACCAACGGTACCTGCGGGAAGCTTTTCAAAGGCGGCGTTGGTTGGCGCAAATACGGTAAATGGACCTGGGCTTGCGAGCGTGTCGACAAGGCCAGCAGCCGTCACAGCGGCGACCAATGTGCTCAGAGCTGGCACGGCTGACGCGGTTTCAACGATATTTTTCGTTGGGGCCATCTTGCTATGGTCTCCTATCTTGTGTTGGTCAGCCATGACTGCTGTGCCGACGAGGGCTGAAGTTGCCAATGCGAGTGCGGCGATTAAACGATTTGTACGTTTCATGATTGAGTTCTCCTGTTTCAAGACACTTAATCTCTAAATTATCGAGATTCAGCTTTAGGTGGCACGGAAAAATGACTAGATAAAGGCAGGTCTGTTTCATATTTCTGGGGCTGAGGGAGAGACAAATGAAAAAATTATTGGTTAACGCCTGGAATTTCATATTTAACAGCGATGTTAGTCCGCTCCGGCATATTCCTGATGTCTCAACGCGGCACTATGTTCTGCAAGCGTTAGGCGCCATGTGGGTTCTTGCATTTAGCCTTGCAATCGGCAGCTATACATTCTTTGCTTTCAATCTGATCGGGCACGTCGTTTTGATCGGTGCCGCTGCCATTACGATTGCGACCTATACAACCGCAACTATCAGGCCAAGCGTCTTTGGCAAAGGGTCGGGACGCAGGGCCGATGGGGAACACGATTAGATCTGCGGGCAAAGCGGAGGGTCATTAATTGGGCTGTGAGCGGACTGTCCGCTTTTCGTGCAGAAGGTTCCACTGGTTACACGAAACTGTACAAAAATCCGAAAGAAGATAAGCATCATCGCTAAGCGCCAGTTCCTCCCATGGTTGGTGTGTGCAGTGAAGGCTGACGCCCACCTGGCCAACTCCTCCCTTCACCACTAGCTCAGTTCTAAAGGAAAAACCCTAGTGTGATCTGAGGGCGGCAGCTTAGCAGCGCTCGATCTAATCAATCGGAAATCATATTGACCTGCACGCCCTGCTATCATGATAAAATGGACGTAGCGATTGATGCTCTGCCGGGGTGGCGGAATGAATATAAAAATGGGCCTGAAGCGTACGGCGATAGTGTTTGCGATCTTTTGGGTTGTTGGCTGGTCCTTTGTTGCTTGGAAAGGCAATCAAGAAATCGACTCCGCGATGGCGGAAATTGCTAAACTTGATAAGGAAAACGACCAATTCAATAAACAACATCCTGAGGGCTTCGCCCACCCTTTCTACTCCGACAGGCACATATATTGGGGGCAGATGTCCACTAGAGGCAGCGACAAAGTTTCGTATGCCATAACTATCGGTCTATTTGGCCCCATAGTGTTGTTGTTATTGTCGCCGTTTGGTTGGTTCATTTATCGCGGGTTCAAACCGAAGGTGCCTCCGCAGTCTGACTGACATTCTGCGTTTGATGCCAACTGTCCGTCGTCAGAACATTTAGCACTGATGCACGATTTTCTAGTTCTTCTGCAACAGCACAGAATTTACCTGCTTTAGACCAAACACACCTTGGTTAAGGTGCGCTAGCGCAAAGCTGAACGCCTATATTTGGGCCGAGAGCGGACTGACCGCTTTTAGATATGGAAACTGGTAATGCGGACGTTAGGCCTGAGAAAAGTGATGTTAGATGCCGCTAACTTTACGGAGGTTCGGTCGTTCAACACGCGTCAACCTGGCGGCTTTCTGGGATGAATTTGCTCACCGAGGCATTCAACATTATTTACTCTTAATGCTTGCTGACGACCAGTGAATATGAATTATGCGCCATCGCCCTTCGGTTTTGCGCAGCACCATCGTTTCAACCGACCGACTATTAACCGGACGATCACGGAAGGTTCCTTTTACGAACTCAACGCTCATAACGGATGAGAAGTTTCCGTCGGAAGCGATGGTTTGACTGATGGGCGTTCTTGTTGTTGCGGCACTGAAGGCCGCGTCGGACTTCAGATGGTGCGCTTCATACTCGGCCCGATTTCGTTCGACGCCACCGGACTCGAAAATGACGACATCGTCTGCCATTAGATTGAGCGCTGCTTTGGTGTCGCCATGCTTCAGCGCAGCATGAAACGCATTTACAACGTCGGTTGCGGTATCGGCAGCATCTGATTGAAGTGACAAGTTAGCCGCCGATGACATCGCATTGGCATCGGCATGAATGGCTACCAACAATAAAGGCGTTAACGCTAATCCCACAAGGCGTGCTGTTCGCCCAACCGCTTCATGCTGGATTTTCATAACCTTGTACCCCTCGTTAGTGAACTTAAATGGCCGGTTTTAGTGGGCCAACGGCGACATCATGCCGATGAAAGCAACCAGCCCGAGAACTGCTAGAGCCAAAGTGACCTCTGCCGCAAGGCTGGTCCGCAATTTTGCAAGGGTAGAACTAATATCGACCGAATGCGGGGCGGCTGGAAGTCGCCGTCCAAGCAGTGCGTTCCGCGCAGCGAACAAAAGCATGAAGCCGACCAGTGCGATCTTGGCGACAAGAAGCCAGCCATAATTCGTTTTCAACACGTCAGCACTGTTGTGCAACCCGAAGATAAGTTGTGCGTTTATTATCCCCGTGATGCCAACCACGCAAACAAGCAGTGAACCCAGTGGAGCGAACCGATGCATGTCAGAGAGTAAGGATACAGGCGCAAAAAGGTGGGGCTGGCGGCGAGCAACCCTGGTCAAGTGCAAAAACCAGCCAATAGCTCCAATCCAAAGACCAGCGGCTAATAGATGTGCCGCATCGTTCAACCTGTGCACTGTACCCAATGTCCCTTCTGTCGCAGCAGCGTGACCATTCCAGGCAAGGGTAGTGAGAGCCAATCCGAACAGCAGGGCGGCAACCGAAACGGCAGTTGATGTTCTTCCAAACATCATCAAAATGGCGGCTGCAAGCAGAAGTACAAGCCGTACCAGAAACGCCCAACCAATACTGGTCGACATCACCATAGCCTCGATCGTGGTCCACTCTAGTTGCCAGACAGGCTGCGCCATCATGGCGGCAATACTCAAAAACATTAACGTGATAGTCAGGACAGGTGCCACCACCGCAGCGACGGCCAGTACCCCGTTATCCTGACGTGTAGATTGCGACGCAAATGTCGCGCGTAACCCGATGCAGCGAAAAGCCGTTATCCCAAACAGCCCCAATAACAGTGTGTAATGGGCAAAACGCAATAATGGATATAGCCAGTCGTCCACGGTGAGGAATTAGCTGACTTTAAAGCTTACTTTTCCAGTCATGCGGTGACCGTCTGCACCTGCCGCCTGCCACCGGACTTCATAGCTTCCTGCACGAAGCGGTTGGCGCAAGCTCAGAGTTAAGGTCCGATTATTGTTCGACCAGCTTGGGGTGAAATTGCGGATTACCATTTCACCATGGTTTTTCACGCCAGGCATGTCAGTCATTACTATGCTGGCAACGGCAGTTGGCGTGAGCATGCCTTCAGTGAAGTTTAACTGAACCACTCGCGGCTTCGCGACTGTAGCACCCTCAGCAGGCGTTGAGGTCATGATCTTGCTGTGCGCCAACGTCGCGGTAGGGCTGATAAGCGCTGCTGATACTAGTGCCAAGCTCGCAATGAGGGAGAAATATTTCATAACATTATCCTTTTTAACTCAGAACCAGAAGCGGATGCCGACAACATAATTTGTGACCGAGGGGTCCTCACCCGAGCCCCTTGCGAAATCCGCACCGCGACCCAGGCGCCAGTTTTGTTCAACGCCTACATAGGGTGCAAATTCTCGTGTGATCTCGTACCGAAGCCGAACGCCAGCTTCAACACCGTCGATAGCTGCGCCGACCCCCAAGCGCGGAACGTTTTGTGCAGACAGAGTAACTTCCGCCCTCGGCTGTAAAATCAGCCTTCGAGTGATGCGCTGGTCAAGTTCTGCTTCAATGCGTGCCGTGATGTCGCCGTGATGGGATACAAACACCGCCGCGTCGACTTCAAACATATACGGCGCTAGTCCCTGCACACCCATAACGGCATGTGTAGTTCTATCTCCCGCCACATCCTGCCGCACACCAAGCTGAAAATCCCAAAAAGGTGCTATTGCGCGCGAATAGAGAGCTTGGACTTCAGCATCTTCAATCGCCTTACCGAAATCACCTTCGCCTTCGCTTTTGAACCAGAGGCGGCTTGTCGGCCCGCCATAATAGCCCTGAAAATCCCACAGATAGCCATTATGACCACCGCGCGTCTGGGCTTCTAGCCGGTCACCCTGAAACCAGAATACTGGAAAATCACCATGCGATTTCTGCAGACTTTTTCTGGAATCAAGCATCGCGTCTGCACCCCAGATTGCGTCAGCCGC
>DBOA01000191.1 GCA_002299195.1 Sphingomonadales bacterium UBA658 | reverse complement strand
CAAGCCATTGGCCCGGGCCGTGGCGCAATCGAATTGGAAGTCCGCCGCCGCATGCAGCAGATATTGGACGAATATCGCGCTGGTGTGTTGGTGCAGAGCATTTCGATCCGTCAATCAGACCCACCGGCGGAAGTGAATGACGCATTCCGCGAGGTGAACGCGGCGCAACAACGCCGCGAAAGCTATCTGAACGATGCCCGTGCGTATGCCAGCCGCGTTACCGAGTTGGCTCTGGGTGAAACTGCCGAGTTCGACAAGATTTACGTTCAGTATAAGGAAGCGCCCGAAGTCACCAAAAGGCGGCTTTATTACGAAACGATGGAGCAAGTGCTTGGCAAGGTCGACAAAACGATTGTCGAAACTGGCGGCGTAACGCCGTACCTCCCGCTCCCTGAGTTTCAGAAAAAGGCCGCACAAAAGGCTGAACCCGTTGTTGTGACAGGAAAAAAGCAATGATGACGAATATCATCAGAAACCCGATTTATCTGGCATTGATTGGGATCGGTACGCTCATTTTGTTGAGCATGTCGGTCACCATCGTCCCTGAAACGCAACAAGCGATTATCAGCAGCTACGGCAAGGTTGACCGCGTTGTGAACAAATATCGTCCGAACGAACGATTTGGCGAAACGCGTGCCGGCCTCACCTTCCGTGTGCCGCTTGTTGAACAAATCCAGATTATCGACAAGCGCGTGCTGAGCGTCGAAATGGATCAACAGGAAGTGCTTTCCACGGACCAGCTGCGCCTGCAAGTCGATGCTTTTGCTCGGTTCCGCATCACGCAACCGGATGTCATGTATCGGACCATCCGTACCGAGGATCGGCTGCGCGACCAGTTGAAGACAATCTTGGGCTCATCGCTTCGCAACGAATTGGGCAAGCGCACCTTTGTTGCCTTGCTGAGTGCGGAGCGCGGCGAAGTTATGGAGAATATCCAGACGGCGTTGAACCGCGAAGCCAAGAAATATGGCGCAGAAGTCATTGATGTCCGCATTAAGCGCGCCGATTTGCCCGCAGCAACGTTGCAGTCGGCCTATAACCGGATGCGCAGCGCGCGTAATCAGGAAGCGATTGCCATTGATGCCGAGGGCCAGAAAGAAGCGCAGATTATCCGCGCAGATGCCGAAGCCGAAGCGGCACGCATCTATGCCATAAGCTATGGTAAAGACCCCGGTTTCTACGACTTCTACCGCGCCATGCAGAGCTATCGCCAGACTTTCCAAAATGGCGAAGGATCAAGCAACATCATCTTGTCGCCGCAAAACGCGTATCTTGAGAAATTCCGTACCGGACGTTAATCGAACGACAGATGACTTTGGCCGATTGGATGGCATCCATTCAATTGGCGTTAAGCTTTACCACGCCATCGAATGGCGGACTTTCGGGCCTGCTGCCCAACTGAATATACGAGAGGAATGATATCCGTGCGTTACGCTTATGCAGTTACCACCGCGCTTTTAATGACAGGTGCCGCCGTAGCTTTGGTCAACGACAATCCCGTGACCGCGCAAACCGGCCTTGCTGTTTCGGAACAAGTTAATCTCGCCCCCGGTGGCGCACCGTCAAGCTTTGCAGACTTGGCCGCACAGTTGCAGCCAGCCGTGGTCAACATCGCCACGCGCCAAAAGGTGCAAGTCGCCACCAGCTTTAACCCGCTAACCGGCGAACGCCGTCCCGTAACGCAGGACCAAGCGAGCGGCGGCTCAGGCTTTTTGATCTCAAGCGATGGCTATATCGTGACCAACAACCATGTCGTCGCGGGTGGTCCATCGGGCGACGCGGTTGACCGCGTGACCGTCACCTTGTTTGATGGCAAGGAATATCAGGCCGAAATCGTCGGCCGTGATCCACAGTCAGACATCGCATTGCTCAAAATCCGTGCGACCGATTTACCGTTCGTCAAAATGGCCGACTCCAGGAAAAGCCGTGTGGGTGACTGGGTCATTGCAATCGGTAACCCGCTTGGCCTCGGCAACACCGTGACCGCGGGCATTATCTCCGCGCTTCAGCGTAATATTGGAGCCGGTGGCGCGTATGACCGCTTCATTCAAACTGATACCGCCATTAACCCCGGCAACTCGGGTGGTCCCTTGTTCAATCTCAAGGGCGAAGTCGTTGGCATCAACAACCGCCTGATTTCACCAGTTGGCGCGAATATCGGCGTCGGATTTGCCATTCCCGCTGAAGAAGCCATTCCGGTTGTGGAGTCCCTGAAAAAGGGCGTTCGTCCGGAACGCGGCTATTTGGGCATCAGCATCCGGCCCGTGGATGAGGACACGGCCGACGCGCTTGGTTTGGACAAGAACCGAGGCGAATTTGTCGCGCGCGTCGTTGCTGGCGAAGCTGCTGATAAGGCTGGCCTGAAAGAAGGCGACATCGTTCTGCGTGTCGATGGCCGCGAGGTTTCGCCTGAAGCCACGCTGTCGTTCATCGTCGCCAATATCAAACCTGGCACTCGCATTCCGCTGGATATCTTACGCGAAGGCAAGCCGCTGAAGCTGACCGCAACCGTCGGCGCACGTCCTCCAGAAGAGAAGTTGGCGCAAAGTTTCAACCCTGAAGAAAACAAGGATTTCGACAAGCAAAGCGACACGGCAGATTCAAAGGTTGTGCGTGATGCTATGGGCATCAGCGTTATTCCGCTTGATGCCGAAATCGCCCGCGCACTTGGCATGACGACCGACACAAAGGGTGTCGTTATTGACGTTCCGGGCACCGGTACGGGTGCGCAGGTTGGTCTGCGTCGTGGTGATGTCATCGTATCGGCAAACTACAAGCCGGTGAGCACAGCAGCCGGTCTCGCCGATGTCGTCAAGGAAGCCAAGGCCGCCGGTCGTGGCGCGATCTTGCTGGGCGTCAAGCGTCGCGGCGCCGCCACACAATATGTGACGCTACGTCTTGAAAAATAAGGCAGTTGTCGGGCGCGCCAGGGTGGTGCTAGTTAAGCTATGGACTTAATCAGCACTGACTGGCGCGACGACGCCGAAGACATACTGCCCGACCTGATCGCGCTGCGCCGCGCTATTCATGCCGAGCCTGAGCTTGGCCTGCAAAACCCCAAGACATTGACCAAAATTAAGGCCGCGCTTGCTGGCCTGCCGCTGGAGCTGCGTGAAGGGCCATCGACGACGGGGCTCATCGCGACACTGAAAGGCCCAGCAAATGGCCGTAAGGTGCTTCTACGTGGCGATATGGACGCGTTGCCGCTCCATGAAGATACCGGCTTGGAATATAGCTCGCTGACCGAAGGCGCGATGCATGCGTGCGGGCATGATACCCATGTCGCGATGCTTGTTGGTGCGGCCAAGATGCTGTGCGCCAAGCGCGACCAGCTGGCGGGCACCGTCCAATTCATGTTCCAGCCCGGCGAAGAAGGCCATCACGGCGCGCGCTATATGCTCGACGACGGCTTGATTGATCCGCTGCCCGAAGCCGCCTTTGCCTTGCACATCATGCCCAACGCCCCGCGCGGTGTATTTAGCGGTCGGAGCGGACCATTATTGGCGTCGTCTGACATCCTGAATATTACCGTCAAGGGCGCGGGCGGACACGCGTCGATGCCGCATGACGCGGTTGATCCCATACCTGTTGCCTGCGAAATCGTATCGGCGATTCAGACGATGGTAACGCGCAAGATTTCCGTATTTAACCCGGCGGTCATCACCATTGCCAAAATCGCGGCAGGCACGACCAACAACATCATTCCGGAAACCGCGCATCTTTTGGGCACTATCCGCACATTGTCGCCGCAGTCACGCGCGCGGGTGGCCGAGGAGCTGCATCGGCTCGCCCCCGGAATCGCTGCGGCCCATGGTTGCAGCGCGGAGGTCCACATCGAACAAGGCTTCCCTGTCACCGTCTGCGATGACCGTGCGGTTCAATTCGGCAAAGCCGTGGTTGAAGATATGTTCGGCGCAGAAAGCTGGCTGACGCTAGACACGCCGATCATGGGCGCCGAAGATTTCGCCTATGTCCTTGAAAAAGCACCCGGCGCTATGTTCTTCTTGGGCGCGTCACATGAGGGCGATGATTGGCGATCCTGCTGCGGTCTGCATTCCAACCGCATGGTCCTAGACGACAGCGTCATGGCCCGCGGAGCCGCCCTCCACGCTGCAATAGCCGAGCGATATTTGTCCAAGGGCTTTGCGTAACTTTTTATCACGCAAAGCCGCGACAGCTATTTCCCCGCCGCCTTCTCGACCCCGCGCATGACGCGTAGGGCGTTGCCTTGAGCGATTTTGGCGAGATCGCTCTTCGAATAGCCACGACGTACCAGTTCTGCGAACAGAGCGGGGTAAGTCGATACGTTTTCCAATCCCACCGGCAGTTCATCGACACCGCCAAAGTCGCCGCCAATGCCGATATGGTCAATGCCGGCAACTTTGCGGATATGGTCGATATGGTCAGCGACCTGCGCCAATGTGGCTTTGGGCTGTGGGTTTGCGGCAATCCATGCGTCTAAGGTAGCTTTCTCGCCGACAGGGTCGCCGGAAAACTCGGCTTTCGCACGCCCTGCTACTGCCGACCGTTCAAATTCCCATTGGCGGCGTTCGGGCGAGGTGAAACCGGGAACGAATGTGACCATGACCACACCGCCATTTTGCGGCAAACGCTTCAACACGGAATCGGGCACGTTACGCGGATGTGGTGTGATGGCGCGGGCATTGCTGTGCGTGAACAGCACGGGCGCGGTGGTTTTATCCAACACGTCATGCATCGTTGCCTCTGACACATGGCTGATGTCCGCAATCATCCCCAACCGGTTCATTTCCGCCAGCACGTCAAAACCAAATGGCGAAAGCCCATCATGCTTTGGCGCATCGGTCGCGCTGTCGGCCCAATCGGTCGTCAGGCTGTGCGTGATGGTCATGTACCGTGCGCCGAGCGCAAAGCTTTGCCGCAGGATCTCAAGCGAGCCGCCTATGGAATGCCCGCCTTCCATGCCAATCATCGACGCGATCTTGCCTGCCTTCATCGCGCGCTCCACCTCAGCGGCGGTCGATGCATAGGCAAAGCTCTCTGGATAACGCGCGATCATCTGCCGCACGACGTCAATCTGCGCGATGGTGCGTGTTACCGCCTCATGCTTTGGCAGTGCAGCATCGACATATACCGACCAAAATTGACCGCCGAGGAAACCGGCGCGCGCGGTGCGGATATCCGTATGCGTTTTGGCAAGCACATCGGCCGGCAAGGCCGAGAGGTTGAATTTCGAGAAATCCCGGTCGAACACTTCCGCAATTTGGTGCGGCGTATCATTATGTCCGTCGATGATAGGGGATTTCGCCAGCACCTCACGCGCCGTTTTTTCAGGGGTCGCGGCATATGCCGGCGAGAGCGCGGCCAAGGCAAAAAGCGGGAGCAGTTTTTTCATGGGACCAACACGGTATCAACCGCCTCCTTTAGCGTTTCGGGATAATCGAGCGTGAAATGCAGCCCCCGGCTTTCATGCCGTGACAAAGCGGACTGAATGATCAGCGCCGCGACCTCAACCAGGTTGCGCAGTTCAATCAGGTCAGGCGTTACACGGAAATGGCTGTAATAATCAGCAACTTCGCTGCGCAACAAATCGATACGGTGCTGTGCGCGCTCCAGCCGCTTGGTCGTGCGGACGATGCCAACAAAGTTCCACATAAACTGACGGATCTCGCGCCAGCATTGCGCAATCACAACTTCTTCATCGCTGTCCGTCACGCGGCTTTCATCCCATGCGCGGATGGGCGGCGGTGGCGGCAGGCTATCCCAATGGGCATCAATATGGCGCGCGCAGGCGTCACCAAAGACGAAACATTCCAGCAGCGAATTGGACGCAAGGCGGTTGGCACCATGAAGCCCGCTTTGCGTCACTTCGCCAGCCGCATACAGCCCCGGCGCATCGGTTCGGCCATCAAGATCAACCAGAACACCGCCACAGGTATAATGCTGCGCTGGCACCACAGGAATGGGCTCACGCGTGATGTCGATGCCAAGCCCCATCAGCTTTTCATAAATGTTTGGGAAATGCGCCTTCACAAAATCTGCTGGCTTGTGGCTGATGTCCAAATGCACATATTCCAGCCCGTCGCGCTTAATCTCCGCATCATTGGCGCGGGCGACGATATCGCGCGGCGCAAGCTCTGCGCGTTCGTCATAATCGGGCATGTAACGATGCCCGGTTTTGGGATTTTTCATTATGCCACCCTCGCCGCGCACCGCCTCAGTAATCAGGAAGTTTTTAACCTCAAGATTGTACAGGCAGGTCGGGTGGAATTGCATGAATTCCATATTCGATACGCGGCAGCCAGCGCGCCACGCCATGGCAATGCCATCGCCCGTCGCCCCGCGTGGTGCGGTGGAGTAAAGATAGGTGCGTCCCGCGCCACCACTGGCCAAGATCGTGGCGCGTGCGGTGAAGGCTTCCACCTGCCCCGTCTTGCGGTTGAGCGCATAAACGCCATGCACGCGTCCTGAGGTTGAAAACCGTTCCTGATGGCGGCCCGATATCAAATCGACAGCGACCATATCGGGCACCAGCACGATATTGGGATGCGCTCTCGCGGCGGCCTCCAATGCCTGCTGCACCGCCCATCCGGTGGCGTCATCGACATGGACGATGCGGCGATGACTGTGGCCGCCCTCACGTGTCAGGTGCCAGTCATTGCCCTCAAGATTAAATGGCACGCCCAATTTCGCCAGCCGTTCAATGGCGACCGGCGCATTTTCGACAACAAATTCGACGGTCGCACGGTTGTTCAGCCCGGCCCCCGCGACCATTGTATCTTCGATGTGGTTTTCGAAATTATCGCCGGGCTCAAGTACCGCGGCGATGCCTCCTTGCGCCCAGGCTGTCGCGCCGTCGGATATCGCGCCCTTTGCCAAGACGGCGACCTTTCGGCTTGCTGCGAGCTGCAGCGCCGCGGTTAATCCCGCCGCACCCGATCCGATAATGAGGACGTCTACGTCCATTTATGCACTGCTTGTGAGGCGCAGGAAGACGTCTTCAAGGTCCGCTTCCTTGGTCGTCACGTCCAATATCCCAAGGCCCAGTCCCTGAATGGTCGTCAACACTTCTCCCGCGTTCATCCGGTCTTTGTTATAGGTAATCTCGATGGTGCGCTCATTCACCAATTCGGATTTTTCAAATGCGTCGTGCGTTGGCGCAACGGTGACATCGCGATCCAGCGTCAGAACAACGGCCTTTTCCCGCGCCATGCCGACCAATTCGCGGGTTGGCTTATTGGCGATCAGTTGCCCATGGTTGATGATAGCGATGCGATCACACAATTGTTCGGCTTCTTCGAGATAGTGGGTGGTCAACACCACGGTCACGCCCTGCTTGTTCAGTTCAAGCACATAATCCCACAATTGCTGCCGCAGCTCGATATCGACACCAGCGGTAGGCTCATCGAGAACAATAACAGGCGGCGCGTGAACCATGGCTTTGGCCACCAGCAACCGTCTTTTCATACCACCCGACAATGTCCGGGCATAAGCATCCGCCTTGTCCTCTAACCGGACAGCCTTGAGCAGCTCCATCGTCCGCCGCTTCGACTTGGGCACGCCATACAGGCCCGCCTGCAATTCAAGCGCTTCCTTGGGCGTGAAGAAGGGATCGAACATGATTTCTTGCGGGACAATGCCGATCGATGCCTTGGCATTGCGGGGGTTGGCGTCGATATCAAAACCCCAGATCGATGCCGAGCCGGAGCTTTTCATCACCATCCCGGCCAATATGTTAATCAGCGTGGATTTGCCCGCGCCATTCGGCCCCAGAAGGCCAAAAATAGACCCTTGAGCGACGTCGAAACTGACATCGTTCAGCGCCTGTTTGCCGCCGGCATATTTTTTGGAGAGATTTTTGATCGAGATAGCTTGTTCAGACATTGGCATGCGATAGCGAACGCAGCCCATCTAAGCAATCACGGGAAATGACTGATTGCGGGCGAACCCTAAAATGCACGCAATGCGTTGATGCGGCTATTTGTGTATTGCCACGCTTGACGTTGCCGCAAACCAAGCACCGGGCGTGTATTCCGGAAACTGGTCGATCACGCTCAATTATTTCTGACCCGTTGCAGCCCCGCAGCGCTTTTGCTACGCGCCGCGCATGAACAACGAACCTGAAACGATCCGAGTCCGTGAACCGCGCGTTGCTTGCGACGGCAGCGGCGATATTCCTTCCGCATTGGGGCATCCCCGCGTCTGGCTTCAGATTGATGAAAAAGGCTATGTCGATTGCGGCTATTGCGACCGGCATTTTGTGCTTGTCGGCGGCCCTGCGGATAACGGCAAAGACTAAAGCCGCCTTATGTGGCGGCGGAAAGATCCTGAAGCCGCGCACGGTCTTGAATCGTCACCGTCCGGCGGTCTGGTAAGTTGATGATACCGTCGGCTTTCAACAGCGATAATTGCCGGCTGACCGTTTCAATGGTTAAGCCAAGAACATCGCCCATTTGCTGGCGATCGAGCGGCAATTCAAACCTATCCAAGGCGCTTTTGTCCGCCGAACAGCCAGTCTCACCCAATCGCGCAGACATTTCCAACAGCAAGGTCGCAATGCGTTCCGTTGCGGTCTTCTTCCCCAACAGCAACATCCATTCATGGGCGCGATCAAGTTCAATCAACGTCCGCCGCAGCAGTTTATGCTCCAGTTCCGGATGCTGCCGCGCGAAGCTGTCAAAAGTGGAGCGAGGAAAAATGCATAATTCGGCATCTGTGAGCGCAGTGACGCTATAGGGGTTTTGCTGACCAAAGGGCCGGCCGATAAAATCAGAGGCGAAGACAAGACCGACAATTTGTTCGCGTCCATCCGGAATGCTCATGGACACTTTAAGGACGCCTTCGATGACGTTGGCGACGACAACCGAATCATCGCCTTCCCAAACAACCGTCTGTCCCCTGGTCACGCGCTGCTTGCGGTCAAACTGCCCCAACGCATCAAGCTCATCGGGTTCGAGGCCGGCGCAAATTGCACGGTTACGCACAACGCATTGGGAGCAGTCCTTCATAACCCAAGCTTAGCCCTCGCGTGGGCGACGAGCAACAGCTCATAAAGCCCGTGGCGGCTATTGTCTGGCCAATCATATATGTGGGAGGATGGTAGCGAAGGAGGGACTTGAACCCCCGACCTATGGATTATGATTCCACCGCTCTAACCAGCTGAGCTACTTCGCCATCCAAGCGTGAATCCCAGCGTTTGCGGGGAAGCACGCGGCGCTATAAGCGTGGGGGGTGCATGGGTCAAGGGCTGCGAAACGTTATTCAGCCGCGAAATGCCCATCTGCCAATCTGTTCCCACGGACCGCCGCGATAATAATAAGCAGCGAGGCCATAAATCGACAAGGATCGGGGCTGAAAATTGCTGGAAAGCCTATCGTACAGCGCTTTTGCAATTGTGGGTTCGACCTTGTTCTGGACGGTGATGTGCAGCCGCGGGCGGGCTTGGTCCTGCGGTATGAGTAATCCACGAAACGCTTCGGCCAATGCATCGCGAATCGAGAGGAGTTCAGAGCTTTCAACGCGATAGGCAACACCGCCACCCAGGTTCATAAGGTCACTTAAACGGGCCTTCGGAGCAGGACATTCAGCCGCAAGAGCCGCCAAGCGTGCTTTGACCTCGGCAATATGGCCCGGCGGCAAATGGTGGAACAGCGTAATATGCGCATCGACCATGTTGCGGTCGGCAGGATAATGCGCGCGCCGCAAGCCATTGGCCCACGCCTGATCCGCTTTGCCCATTTCGGCGGTGATGATGATGGGTGCGGTCATGACCGATGCCTCGCAGGTGAATGGACATATATGCGCTTCGTATAGCACCGGCAAAATATGGCACAAAAAAGCCGCCCGGTCTTGCGACGGGACGGCTTTTTGTTTTTTTAGCTGCGAAAGCTTACGCTTCGTCAGCCTCGGCCGACAAACCACCGGCAGCTTCAGCAGCAGCCTTGGCAGCAGCTTGCTCTTCGCGGCGCTTTGCGTTTGCAGCGGCTTCAGCTGCATCGGCAGCGTCGGCAGCAACTTCGGCTTCAACCTGCGCTTCAATGGCTTCAGCAGCGATCTCGGCCTGTTCAGCTTCGAACATCTGGTCGAGAACGTTGACGCCGTCCTTCTGCAGCTCGGCTTCGTCGTCCGAACGGGCCACATTGACCTGAACAGTAACCGAAACTTCGGGGTGCAGAACAACCTTAACGTCAAATACGCCGAGCGTTTTGATTGGGCGTTCGAGAACGATCATCGACTTGGCAACCTTGGCGTCCTGGGCGACCAGACCGTCAACGATGTCCTTAACCGAAACCGAACCATAAAGCTGGCCAGTTTGCGAAGCCGCACGGATCAGAACGATCTGTTTGCCTTCGACGCCGCCAGAAGCCTTTTGTGCTTCGTCACGACGGGTCGCGTTGTCGCTTTCAATTTTCGCGCGGTTGGCTTCGAAAACCTTGCGGTTTGCGTCGTTCGCACGGAGCGCTTTTTTGTTTGGCAACAGGAAGTTACGGGCATAGCCGTCCTTCACAGTGACAACGTCACCGATTGCACCAAGCTTTTCAACGCGTTCGAGAAGTATGATATCCATGTTTCGGCTCCTTACTTCACGATGTACGGCAGAAGGCCGATGTGACGGGCGCGCTTGATAGCTTGGCCCAGCTCACGCTGCTTCTTTGCTGAAACGGCGGTGATGCGTGATGGGACAATCTTGCCACGCTCTGAAATGTAACCCTGAAGCAGGCGTACATCTTTATAATCAATTTTCGGCGCATCTTTACCCTGGAATGGGCAGGACTTGCGGCGACGGAAAAACGGACGTGCCATAATTTAAGCCTCCTGCTCTGCACGGGGTGCGCGATCGGGACGGTCGCCACGATCTGGACGTGGGGCACCGCGGTCACGGTCGCCGCCACCGAATCCACCGCGCTCGCTGCGCTCTGGACGGTCGCTCTTGCGCATCATGACCGATGGGCCTTTTTCATGCTCGTCAACGCGGACAGTCATGTAACGAATGATGTCTTCGTTCATACGTGTCTGACGCTCGAGCTCGGCGATGGTGTCGCCATTAGCTTCGATGTCGAGCATTACGAAATGCGCTTTGCGGTTTTTCTGAATTTTGTAAGTCAGTGTGCGAAGACCCCAAGTTTCGGTCTTTACGACCTTACCTTTATTGTCTTCCACAATCTTGGTGGCAACTTCTGCCAGCGCATCAACCTGGGCCTGTGAAAGGTCCTGACGCGCCAAAAATACATGCTCGTACATTGGCATGGGCGTTTCCTTGTTCCTACCGATCGCTGACGCAGCACCATGCATACGCCCCTCCGGCTTTCTTCGATTTCACGAGGGTTACCCCAAGCGAAGTGGCGCGCTTAGGTGGGATTTGCGCAGAATGCAAGCGATTCGCCGGAATGGCGCAACGTCGCGTTATCGCTAGGCGCCAAGCCGCGCCAAAATATCTGCCGCAAACGCGCTCAACGTATCATCCCGCGCGCCCATGATGACGATCCGGTCGCCGGGTTGCGCGAGATCGACCATGCGGTTGCCGCAATCTTCGCGCGCCGGGATATATTCGGCATTTTGGCCTGCTGCAATGACCGCGTCGGTGATGCTTTGGCTGCCAATGCTCTTGTCGACAGTGCCGCCAAAATAGACGGGATCGCACAGGATGAGGTGATCGTCCTTGCCAAGCATGTCTGCAAAAACGCCGGCCAATTCAGCACCCATCACGCGAATTGGTCCGTAACCATGCGGTTGGAAGAAGGCGATGATCCGGCCCGGGAAGGCTTTGAGAGTGGCAAGCGTTGCGGCGATCTTGTCGGGGTTGTGGCCAAAATCGTCGATGACGGTGATGTCGTTGGCGGTGCCGACAATGTCGAAGCGACGGGCAAGGCCATTGAAACGCTCTATCGCGCGAACAGCATCAGCAACGGTTACGCCGAGCGCGGTTGCAGCGGCGATGGCGGCCAGTGCGTTGGCGATATTGTGGCGACCGGGGACAATGAGCGCAACGTCATGGGTATCGCCCATTGCGTGCAGCGTGAAACGGCTGCCCAGCGGCAGATCAACGATATCGGTCGCGCGGAAATCAGCCTGCGCTGAAAAGCCGAAGCTGATGGCCCCGGCCAGCGCCAAGGGTTCAATGAGCGCCACAGTCTCCGCGTCATCGGCGTTCCAAACGCTTGTGTTTGCTTTTTTGGCGAAGTCACCGAACAGCTGCCGTAATTCTTCAAGGCTTTTATGGTCGAGGCTGACATTGTTGAGCACAGCGACTTCGGGGGTGAACAAGGCGATAGAGCCATCGCTTTCGTCGACCTCCGAAACAAAAACGTCCCCCTGCCCCACACGTGCGCTGGCAAAAGGCGCGTCATCGGCGACGAAATTCTTCATCACCGCGCCGTTCATGATGGTCGGGTCCAGCCCTGCATCGGTCAATATCCAGCCGATCATGCCTGTTACGGTCGACTTTCCGCTGGTCCCGCCAACGGCAACGCTGCGCGGCGCATTATTGAATAAATCCGCGAGCAGCTCAGCACGGGTCATGCGGGCACAGCCTAAGGCATTCGCCTTGGCCACATCAGGCACGCTGTCTTCGATAGCGGCAGACGCAATCAGGATTTGGTCGCCGCTGATGAGGCCACTGCCATCTTGCGCAAACAGGTCGATGCCAAGGCTTTGTAACCATTCAAACTTGGCGCCCAAGCGGCCCTGATCCAGCGCGCGGTCCGACCCGGCGACGGTTGCACCTGCATCGCGAACGATATTCGCCAAGGGCAACATGCCCGAACCGCCAATGCCACAGAAGAAATAGGATTTGTTTTTGTGCATAAGCGTCGGTTATTGCCGGAACTTGAATTTGGCAATGGTGGCGAACGAAAATCCGAAGCCATAAACAGCGGTCGAAGTTCGGCGTGCAGCAAAGCTATTGTTTGGAGGGGTTGAATGAGAATAGCCATATGCGCACCGTCGACGCCCTTTACGCGTGAAGACGCTGCACGCGTTTCGGCGCTCGCTGCAACATCACATCCGAGCGCGGAGCTTTACTTTCATGACCAATGCTTTGCCGAGGCGGGGCATTTCGCGGGTTCCGATGACGAACGGCGCAACGCTTTTGTGGCGCTTGCCAATGACCCTGGTTTTGATGCGGTCTGGTTTGTCCGTGGCGGATATGGCGCATGCCGGATCGCCGAAGACGCTGTCGCAGCTCTAAAACCCGCCGCGGCTGACAAGATTTACATGGGCTATAGCGATGCTAGCAATTTGCTCGGCGCTTTATATCGCGCGCGCATTGGCCGCGTGTGCCATGGCCCGATGCCCGCAGACATACGACGCGCAGGCGGCGAAGCAGCCGTGACTCGTGCGCTTGACTGGATCGTCCACCAATCGCCGCACGCGCTTGAGCCGCATGTGCAGGCCGGGGAAAAGCATGCTGCGTTCAACCTGATGACGCTGGCCATGATGGCCGGAACACCATTGATGCCCGACCTGAATGGGCATGTGTTGATGGTCGAGGAAGTCAGCGAATATCTGTATGGATTTGACCGGGCCTTTTTCAATGTCGGCACCCATTTGCAATCGGCTGGCCTCGCCGGATTGCGGCTTGGCCGGGTCAGCGATGTGCCCGAAAATGACCGGCCATTTGGCGAAGGCGCAGAAGACATTGCCCGGCGCTGGTGTGCCAAAACGGGCATCGCCTATCTGGGCCGCGCGGACATCGGCCATGACGCCGATAACCGCATCGTGCCGTTCGGACTTGCATCATCCAGCGCCGCACCATAGGCGATTTGGCACAAACACGGACTAACGGGAGCGAATATGCGCGCATTTATATTTCCAGGACAAGGCAGCCAGGCGGTTGGCATGGGCAAAGCGCTCGCCGACGCCAGCCCCACCGCCCGCGCGGTGTTTCAGGAAGTCGACGAAGCGCTTGGCCAACATCTGTTCCGGTTGATGTGTGATGGCCCCGAAAGCGAGCTTACGCTGACCGAAAATGCCCAGCCTGCGATTATGGCAAATGCCATTGCGACCTTGCGCGTTCTCGAAACCGAAGGCGGCGTCCGCCTGTCGGAGAAATGCAATTTCGTCGCGGGCCATTCTTTGGGCGAATATAGCGCGCTATGTGCCGCTGGCGCGCTGCCATTGTCCATGACGGCGGCATTGTTGAAACTTCGTGGTCGCGCAATGCAGGCCGCTGTTCCCGTGGGCATTGGCGCGATGGCCGCGTTGCTTGGGGCAGACATCGAGAAAGCCGAAGCATTGGCTGCGGCTGCGGCGCAGGGCGAAACCTGCACCGTAGCAAATGACAATGATCCGTCGCAGGTCGTCATTTCAGGGCATAAAGGCGCGATTGACCGCGCCATTGAGCTGGCCAAGGACCATGGGATCAAGCGCGGTATATTGTTGCCGGTGTCCGCACCCTTTCACTGCCCATTGATGCAACCAGCCGCTGATGAAATGCAAAGCGCGCTTGGCACAACGACCATTCATGCGCCGCTGGTCCCGCTTTTTGCGAACGTGACGGCAGCGCCGGTGTCCGAACCCGATGTCATCGCCGCGCAATTGGTGCAGCAGGTAACTGGCCGCGTGCGCTGGCGCGAGTCCGCAATCGCGATGGCAGAGACGGGCGTCACCCATTTCGTTGAGTTCGGCGGCAAAGTGCTATCACCCATGGTAAAGCGCAGCACGCATGAAGACATCACCACCAATAGTGTCATCAGCATGGATGACATCGAAGCTTTGTTGAAAGCGATATAATGACGGACCAAATTCTCCAGTCGCGCGATGGCGGCATATTGACCATCACGATGAACATGCCCGAAAAGCGCAACCCGATATCGGACGTCGGCGTCGTCGAACACATATGCGATGCCTTCATGGCAGCGGACCAAGATATGTCGGTGCGCTGCGTCATCCTAACGGGTGCGGGAACGGTATTTTCATCCGGCGGCGATCTGAAACAGATGCGCCCCGACAGCGGCGGCCTGCGCGCCGGATTGCCAGCCGAAACGCGGCGGAACTATAAATATGGTATTCAGCGGCTCCCGCTGATGTTTCAGGCGCTTGAGGTTCCGGTTGTTGCTGCGGTTAACGGCCCCGCCATCGGCGCAGGGCTTGACCTGACCACGATGTGCGACATTCGTATCGCAGCAGCCTCAGCCAAATTCGCGGAGAGCTTTGTGCGCCTGGGCATTACGCCGGGTGATGGCGGTGCATGGCTTTTGCCGCGTATCGTCGGCTTTTCCAAAGCGACCGAGCTTGCGTTGACAGGCGAAACCATTGACGCGGCAGAGGCGCTGCGCATCGGCCTTGTGTCCGAAGTCGTGGACGATGCCGATCTCATGAATGCTGCGCGCAAGGTGGCGGACAAAATCGCGGCCAACCCGCCACATGCCGTCCGCATGACCAAGCGGCTGTTGCGCGAAGGACAGACGGCGGACCTGAAAAATATCCTCGAAATGTCCGCCGCGATGCAAAGCCTTGCGCATGCCACTGCGGACAATGACGAAGCTATCACGGCGTTTCTCGAAAAACGCGCACCCGAGTTTAAGGGAGGATAATATGTTTGATCTTACTGGCATGACAGCACTCGTCACCGGGGCATCGGGCGGAATTGGCAGCGCAATCTGCCACGCGCTTGCGGCTCAAGGCGCGCAGCTGGCTGTTTCAGGCTCTAATGTCGAAAAACTTGAAGCCTTTCGCGCATCACTGGGCGGCGATCATGTCGCCGTGCCATGCAACCTTGGCGACAAGGATAGCGTGGAAGCGCTTGTCCCGGCTGCGCTCGAAAAATTGGGCAAGATCGACATTTTGGTCAACAATGCGGGCGTGACACGCGACAATTTGACCATGCGTATGAAGGATGAGGAATGGGATGACGTCATCCGCATCAACCTTGAAGCGACATTCCGCCTCATGCGCGCCGCGACGAAACCGATGATGAAAGCGCGCTTTGGCCGTATCATTACGATAACCAGCGTTGTGGGCACGACCGGCAACCCCGGACAGGCCAATTATGCCGCATCAAAAGGCGGCCTCACCGCCATGACAAAGGCGATTGCGCAGGAACTGGCGAGCCGCAATGTCACCGCAAACTGCGTCGCGCCGGGCTTCATTGCGACCGCGATGACCGAAACTTTACCGGACGCGCAAAAAGAAGCGCTGAATGCGCGCATCCCGATGGGGCGCATGGGCGAAGGCGCGGATATTGGCGCTGCAGTGGCGTATCTCGCGTCGAAAGAGGCTGGCTATGTCACGGGCCAGACAATCCATGTAAATGGCGGCATGGCGATGCTTTGAAGCATAACCTTCGCTTGCCACTTGCCAGCGGGCAATCTGGACATTAGGGCGATTACTGAAATTCATCCTCCCAACAATATAAGGGGCACAAAAATGAGCGATACCGCAGAACGGGTCAAAAAAATTGTAGTTGAGCATCTCGGCGTTGAAGCTGACAAGGTCACGGAAGCTGCAAGCTTCATCGACGATCTTGGCGCAGACAGCCTCGACATCGTCGAACTCGTCATGGCGTTCGAAGAAGAATTCAACGTTGAAATTCCTGACGATGCGGCTGAAAAGATCGCTACCGTTAAGGACGCGATCGACTTCATCAACAGCAACGGCTGAACCGTCTCGCGCGCTGTGTCGCGCGGGCAGTTATAAATTCCAGCGGCTTTCCGACCGGCGTCAACAGCGCTACCGTCGGAAAGCCGTTTGCATTTTGGCACTTGTTCGCGGTATTGGGCTGCGAAGATTAGCATTTTGGAGATAACGCAATGCGTCGTGTCGTGGTCACTGGACTGGGTCTGGTCACACCTTTGGGGGCTGATGTCGAAACGACATGGTCCAACCTGATTGCTGGGAAATCCGGCGCAGGCATGATTACGCGTTTTGACGCCAGCGACCATAAATGTCATATTGCCTGCGAGGTGAAGCCAAAGGACCACGCATGGGGCTTTGACCCCGACAAGCGCGTTGACCACAAGGTTCAGCGGCAGGTTGATCCCTTTATCATTTACGGCATCGATGCCGCAGGTCAGGCATTGGAAGATGCCGGCCTCACCGAATTGACCGAAGAACAAAAGGTACGCGCTGGCTGTTCCATCGGATCCGGCATTGGCGGTCTGCCCGGCATTGAAAGCGAAGCATTGTTGCTCGCGGAAAAAGGCCCCGGCCGCGTCAGCCCGCATTTTGTGCACGGCCGGCTCATCAACCTGATCTCTGGTCAGGTCAGCATTAAATATGGCCTGAAAGGCCCCAATCACGCAGTGGTGACTGCCTGCTCCACCGGCGCGCACTCCATTGGCGATGCAGCCCGCATGATCCGCGACGATGACGCCGACATCATGTTGGCTGGCGGTGCAGAAGGCACGATAAACCCACTGGGCATTGCGGGCTTTGCGCAAGCACGTGCATTAAACATGAGCTTTAACGACCGTCCCGAAGCCGCAAGCCGCCCTTATGACAAGGACCGTGACGGTTTTGTTATGGGTGAAGGCGCAGGCGTTATCGTTCTGGAAGAATATGAGCACGCAAAGGCGCGCGGCGCAAAAATCTACGCCGAAGTCGTTGGCTATGGCCTTTCGGGTGATGCCTATCACGTCACCGCGCCGCATCCCGATGGCGACGGCGCTTATCGTTCGATGCAGATGGCGTTGAAAAAGGCGGGCATGACGCCAAGCGATATTGATTATATCAATGCCCATGGCACATCGACGATGGCCGACACCATCGAACTGGGTGCCGTAAAGCGTCTATTTGGTGATGCGATTGCCAACGTCTCTATGAGCTCGACCAAATCTGCCATTGGCCACCTTCTAGGCGGCGCTGGCGCGGTCGAAAGCATTTTCTGCATCCTCGCGCTCCGCGATCAAATCGTTCCACCAACGCTCAATCTGGACAATCCGGATGAAGGCACAGAAGGCGTCGACTTGGTGCCGCATGTGGCCAAAAAGCGCGAAGTGAAGGCTGTTTTGAACAACAGCTTTGGCTTTGGCGGTACCAATGCCAGCCTGATCATGAAGGCTATCTGACGATATGCGCCGCCTCGCCAGATGGGCGATATTAGCGGCGGCGCTGCTGCTTGCTATCATTGCGGGCAACTTCATCTACGGCTGGACCGCACCCGGTCCGCTGGAGCGCGAAGTAACCGTCGTTATCAAGCCCGGTTCAAGCATTACCCTGGCCGCACAGCAGCTTGAAAAAGACGGCGTCATCAAGTCCGCCGATGCGTTCGTGAACCGCGCGCGAATTTTTGGCGGCACCAGCACGATTAAGGCTGGCGAATTCATCATCCAGCCGCAGGCGTCGAATGCCCAGATATTGTCCATCCTGACCGGCGGCAAAACTGTCCAGCGGATGGTCACGATCCCGGAGGGGATGCCGTCGATCATGGTCTACGAACGGTTGATGGCGAATGACCGCCTCAGCGGCACTATCGCAATGCCGGCCGAAGGCTCCGTACTCCCCGACAGCTATGCCTTTGGCATCGGCGAACCGCGCGCTGCCGTGCTGAAACGCATGCAAGACGCGATGACAAAGACAATGGACGAGCTTTGGCCAAAACGTAGCCCCAACACGGTCGTTAAAACACGGCTTGAGGCGTTGACGCTGGCGTCGATTGTCGAAAAGGAAACCGCGCTGAAATCCGAACTGCGGATTGTGGCTGGGGTATATTCCAACCGCCTGCGCAAGGGTATGATGCTTCAGGCTGATCCGACCATCATTTACCCGATTACCAAAGGCAAACCGCTGGGCCGTCGCATCCGCAAATCCGAAATATCCGACGTCAATGGCTATAACACCTATGCGATGACGGGCCTGCCAAAGGGCCCAATTGCCAATCCGTCACGCGCGGCGATTGCCGCCGTGCTGAACCCGCAAGCGACGAGCGCTTTGTTCTTCGTCGCCGATGGCAAGGGTGGCCATGTGTTTGCCGACACGCTGCAACAGCACAACGCCAACGTCAAAAAATGGTACGCAATCCGCCGCGAACGCGGGGAAATGTAATCCCTTAAGGTTCGGCGATCTTGAATGGACCCGGCATCGGGTCAAGCGCCGCCTGAAGCTTATCGACGACCGACCGGTCACCTTCGATCTTCAGCCCAGCCATTTGCAATTGCGCTGCCGGCATTTTCAGGAACAACAAAGCAAGGAACAGCTGACGCGGTCCGGATATGGTGACTGCGGGCGCAGCATGGCCTGTTCCCATTTCGCTGATCATCACCCCATTGCCGACGGTGATTTTTGCTGTCTCTTTCCGGTCGGATATCACAAAGTTCAGGTTCAGCGCCGTATTGCCGATGATCGTCGGATCCAATCGGGTTGCGACAGAATCGAGCAACAGGCCGGTTGGTATCGCTGAAATCATGTCGACGCTTTGCGAACTTACGCCGGCCTTCATGCCGTGCCGTAGCTCGGCCGCACCAGTCAGAAACATGTTACGCCAAATCGCGGATTCAGCCTGAAAACCTTGCTGTTCGTAGCTGTCGGCGAGCAAAGTGCGGCCCTCAACATTTTTCGGATCAGCAAAAACCAGCTGGTTCAACAGGTCCGACGACCAGCGATAGTCCCCTGCCTTCATGGCCTTTTTCGCCGCCGCGAGCAGCTTCTTTGTCCCGCCCATTGCGGCCACCATTTTTGCCGCGCGAATTTCGGGCGGATGGGGATTGAGGTTGGCAGGGACGGCGTCATACCAGCCAAGATAATATTGATACACGGCCTTCGAATTGTGGCTGTAGGTGCCGTAATAGCCCTTGTTAAACCATTGGTCGCCAATCGCTGGCGGCGCTTTCAACACCTCGGCAATTTCGGCCTGGGTCATGCCCTTGTTCATCATGCGGACTGTCTGGTCGTGCAGATAGCGGTAATTGTCGCGCTGCCCCGACAACGATCCTTTGACTTCGGATTGCCCAAAGCGCGGCCAGCAATGGCTTGAGATCATTATATCGCTACGGTCGCCGTACAGGTTGACGGCTTCGTTGAGAAACCCGGACCAACCCAAGGCATCACGCACCTTGGCCCCGCGCGGGGTCAGAATATTGTGCAGACTGCAGGTCGCTATTTCCGCCGCCAAAAATGTCCGCGCGGCTGGAACATAAACGTTCATTTCCGCTGGCGCTTCTGTCGCAGGCACCATTTGAAACTCGAGATTCACCCCGTCAATTTCGCGCACTTCGCCGGTTTTGCGAATGTCGATGGTTGGCGAAATGAGCGTGATGTCGCCACCGCCAATGCCTTTACCGATGCCGCTGCCCATTTGACCCTGCGGCCCCGGTGCCAAGTTGGTGCCAAATTGGAATGTCGCGCGTCTGCTCATCGCTGGCCCAGCCATCACATTTTCGGACGCGGTTTCAGCCAGAAAATGTTCCGGCGCGATAATGGCGACTTTGCCGGCTTTAACATCGGCTTCATTGACGATGCCGCGCACCCCGCCAAAATGGTCCCCATGGCTATGGCTATAGACAACTGCCGATACAGGGCGTGTACCCAGCTTTTCATTCACAAGCTTCATCGCCGCAGCCGCCGTATCGCGGCTGGTCAACGGATCGATGATAATCCAACCCGTTTGCCCTTTGATGATGGTCATGTTGGACACATCAAACCCGCGCACTTGCCACATATTGTCGGTCACCGCATAAAGGCCATGCTTGCGCAAAAGCCCCATGTGCCGCCACAGGCTGGGGTTTACGGTGTCCGGCGATGCCGAATTGCCCATCCAGTCGTAAGCGCCCAGATTCCACACCGGCTTGCCATCTTTGTTCGTAATGATGGGGTCCGCCAGACTTCCGATAAACCCGCGATCTGCAAATTCGAGGTCACGACCATCTTCGACCGGAAGCTGCGCCGCCATGCTGCGCTGTGCGGCAATGGTCGCGTCCGATGCTGGCTTGGCGTCTTGCGCGAAAGCACCTGTGGCCGACGCCGTGCTCAACAGCATGGCGCATAAGAATTTCTGCATGTTGATCTCTCCCCCAAAATTTTTTTGGACGATGCATCATAAGGCGGCGCAGGTAAATCAGGTTTTTCGACCCGGGATTATCCAACCATCAGAATTTATAAGAAACTGTAGGGATCAACGTCGACTCCGACCCGAACGCTGCGGGGAAAATGCAAGCTGCCCAACCATTCGCGAATGATGGTCTGCACCTCGACCGAACGTTGTGCATGCACCAACAGCCGCTGGCGGTACCGGCCACGCAGCATAGCCAGCGGCGCTGGCGCAGGGCCATAGACATACATGCCGTCAACCTGCGGCGCGGCGCCACCGACTGCGCGCGCGGCTTCAATAGCCTCGCGTTCGTCTTCTGATGAAATGATGATCGCCGCAAAGCGCCCGAAGGGCGGCGCGCCTGCGGATTTGCGTTGCTCGGTTTCCGCATCGTAAAATGCATCGCGGTCCCCTGCGACCAACGCGGCGATGACGGGGTGGTTGGGATTACGCGTCTGTATGAAAACCTCACCGGGCTTTTCGCCGCGCCCTGCCCGGCCGGCCGCCTGCGCGATTTGCTGAAATGTCCGTTCAGCAGCGCGCAAGTCGCCGCCTTCAAGACCAAGGTCAGCGTCAATCACGCCCACTAAGGTCAGTTCAGGAAAGTGATATCCCTTGGTCACCAACTGCGTGCCGATGATGATGTCGACCGCCTTGTTTTCAACCCGCGAGACGAACTCGGCGGCCTTTTCCGGCGACCATAATGTGTCCGATGTCGCAACGATGGTGCGCGCATCAGGAAGCAGGCGATTTACCTCATCACAAATGCGTTCAACGCCGGGGCCACAGGCGACCAAGGTATCGCTCTCGCCGCATTCAGGGCATTCATCGGGCGGCGGCATGACATGCCCGCAATGGTGGCACGCAAGCCGGCGAACCAGCCTGTGTTCGACCATCCAGCTAGTGCAATTGGGGCATTGGAAGCGGTGGCCGCATGTCCTGCACAAAGTGAGCGGCGCAAAGCCACGGCGGTTGAGGAACAGCAAGCTTTGCTCGCCGCGTTCCACGCGCTCTTCCAACGCCTTGAGCAATGTGGGCGCGATCCAATGTTGACGCTCGGGCGCGTCCAAGGTGAGGTCAATCGCCTTGATCTCAGGCATTTTGGCCGCGCCGAAACGGGACGGGATTTCCAACCCCTTATAGCGGCCAATCGTGACCATATGGCGCGATTCCAACGCGGGCGTGGCCGACGCCAGCACCACGGGAAAGCCTTCAAAACGGCCACGCATCACGGCGACATCGCGGGCGTGGTACCGCACGCCATCTTCTTGCTTGAAACTGCTCTCATGCGCTTCGTCGACGATGATGAGGCGCAAATTGGCAAAGGGCAGAAACAAAGCCGACCGTGCACCGACAAGCACCTTTGCACTGCCATCCGCCACCGCGCGCCACACACGGCGGCGCTGCGTTGACCGCAAATTGCTATGCCACACGGCAGGCTCCACCCCGAAACGCGCTTCAAAGCGGGCCAGAAACGGCGCTGTCAGCGCGATTTCGGGGAGCAGGACCAGAACTTGCTTGCCCAGACGAATGGCCTCGGCAACCGCATCAAAATAGGTTTCGGTTTTGCCAGACCCTGTCACGCCGTCGAGGACGAAGGTATCAAACCCGCCCGAGCGGACGGCGGTGACGATTGCGTCGGCCGCGACCATTTGTGCGTCATTCAATTTAGGTGCGTCGAAATCTGCAAGCGGTTCCGGGAGCGGAGAATCCACGCTGATCGTAACGGGTTCAAAGGCCCCTGCCTTTATAAGCCCGCGGATGACAGCATCGCTAACCCCCGCTTCTGCTGCAAGCTCACGAACAAGGCCTTGCGCACCCTCCAACGCGTCCAGCGCGGCGGCGCGTTGCGGGGTCAGCCGTGCGGGTTCAAAGCCGGTGCGGCGATATTCAATGATCGTACCAGACACCGTAAACGCCGCAGACGACGCCAAGACCATACGCAACACCGCAGCATGGCTGGTCAGATAATAATCGGCGACCCAGTTGACGAGGCGGCGCAGTCCTTGCCCAAGTGGCGGACAGTCGAGCAGTTCCAACACCGGCCGAAGTTTGTTGGCATCGACGGCTTCATCGCCAAAAACATCGTCATCCCAGATAACACCCGGCAATTTACGCGGCCCCAGCGGGACCATCACCACGCACCCGGGCCCCGCCTCCATATCCGCAGGCAACCGATAGTCGAGCGGACCAATCGCTTGCGTCAACAGGACGACACGGACACGGTTGGTGGGCGGATTCATCCCGTCGATATAGGCAGACAATCATGGGACGTCACCCACCTATCCCTGCCAATTCAAAAGCATGTTCCATTGGCGTGATATATCCCGCCAAATCCACACGAATATTGCCTGTCATTTCCACGTTAATTTTGCCAATAGGCAGTCATCCGAATCTACTATCAGGAATAACGTGCCATGAAATTTTTTGCCGACACCGCTGACATTGCCGATATCAAAGATCTGGCAGCGACTGGCTTGCTTGATGGCGTCACCACCAATCCAACATTGATTGCCAAATCGGGCCGCGATTTCATTGAAGTAACCCGCGAAATTTGTGCGCTGACCGATGGACCTGTATCCGCCGAAGTCGTTGCGCTGGACCATGCAACGATGATGAAAGAGGCGGAAATCCTCCGCAAGATTGCAAGCAATGTCTGCATAAAGGTGCCATTGACGATTGATGGTCTGAAAACCTGCAAAGCGCTGACGTCGGAAGGGACCATGGTCAATGTGACCTTGTGCTTCTCTGCAAACCAAGCTCTGCTTGCTGCGAAAGCCGGTGCAACATTTGTATCGCCCTTCGTCGGTCGTCATGATGACAATGGCTTTGACGGCATGCAGCTGATCAGTGACATTCGCCTGATTTACGACAATTACGCATTCGACACTGAAATCCTGGTCGCCAGCGTGCGCCACGGTGTGCATGTGCTAGAAGCGGCGAAGATCGGCGCTGACGTCATGACTGCACCACCTGCTGTCATCAAGGGCCTGTTCAAGCATATTCTGACGGACAAGGGCATTGAAGGCTTTTTGGCAGACTGGGCGAAGACTGGACAAGCCATCGGCTAAAGCTATCGGCGCGGCTGTGCTTGCAGCACTAGCTGGGCATGAATATGATATCGCATCATGGTGAAATGCCTATGGGCTATTCGCCGTATAGTTTTTAAAGGCGGGCGGGCCTATTTTTGGGAATAAGAAGAGCGGTCAATTAAGACCGCTGGAGACCCAAGATGAACCAGCCCGAAAAGGTGTTTCCCATCGCACATATCCATTATGAAGACGAAATTGGTGAGAATGGCAAAATCGTCGTTCCTGACGACGTTCAAGACGCCATTCGTACCTTAATCCGTTGGTCCGGTGATGACCCAGCCCGTGAAGGCTTGCTGGACACACCCGCACGCGTCGGACGCGCATGGCGCGAATATTGTGGCGGCTATGCAGAAGACCCGGCGGCGCATCTGTCGCGTACCTTTCAGGAAGTCGGCGGATATCACGAGCTGGTTCTGCTGAAAGATATTCCGTTCCAGTCCCATTGTGAGCACCATATGGCGCCGATTATTGGCAAGGCGTCCATCGCCTATATGCCAACGGACCGCGTTGTCGGCATTTCAAAGCTGGCGCGCGTGCTGCACGGCTTTGCACAACGGCTGCAGGTGCAGGAACGCCTGACCGCCGAAGTCGCAAACTGCATTTGGGAACATCTGAAGCCAGAGGGCGTCGCCGTTGTCATTGAGGCGCAACATGGCTGCATGACGGGCCGCGGTGTGAAGGTGCATGGCGTTGGCATGGTCACGTCAAAGCTTATCGGCTGCTTCCTTGACGACCAATCCAGCCGCAAGGAAGTCATGAGCCTGATGGGCTACTGATTACGGCATTGCTGCCCGGTTCGAACGCACTTATGGATGGGGGCAACCCCATCCGATAAGAATCGCCGGACTGCACTGACATGGCCTTTACCCTTCCCCATTTTGATCTCGACGCCTTTGTCCGCGCGACGCTTGCCGAAGATCTGGGGCCAACCGGCACCGACGTTACATCACAAAGCGTTATCCCGGCAGATGTCCGGTTTGAAGGCACGATGGATAGCCGTGACCCAATCGTCGTGGCCGGTCTGCCGATTGCCGTTGCGTTCTTCAGTTCGCTCGATCCCGCGATGGAAATCGACCTGTTGGTCGAAGAAGGACAGCAGGTTGCCGCTGGAACTAACCTGATGCGTCTTCGGGGTAATGCCCGCGCGATGCTGACGGCGGAGCGGTCGGCACTGAACACGGTCCAACATCTTTCGGGCATCGCGACGCTAACGCGGCAATATGTTGACGCGATTTCGGGCACCGGCTGCACCCTGTTGGACACGCGCAAAACCATTCCCGGGCTTCGCGTGCTTGAAAAATACGCCACGCGTATGGGCGGGGCAACGAACCACCGCATGGGCTTGTGGGATGCCGCGATGATCAAGGACAATCACGTGGCCGTCGCAGGCGGCGTGGCAGAGGCGGTACGCCGCGCACGCGAAGCTGGCGTTGAACGCATCATATTAGAGGTCGATAGCATCGCGCAGATCGAACCAGGGCTTGCGGCGGGCGCGAGCCATTTGCTGCTCGACAATATGGACGCAGATACGCTGCGCACCGCAGTTGCGTTAATTGCTGGCCGTGTGCCGACAGAGGCGTCGGGCGGCGTCACGCTTGATAGCATTCGCGCCAAAGCGGAAACCGGCGTTACGTTCATCTCGGTCGGGCGCTTGACGCAAAGCGCACCCGCTGCGGATATCGGCTTGGATTTTGCGCAGGCTTAGCGGCCTCGTCCTTCTAGGCGCGGCCGCGTGTCTTTCGCCAGCACCGGCGCTGGCGCAAGCATGGCAGTGTCAGCCCACACATTATCTGCCGCGTCCAGGATTGGAGCTTCCGTCACCCGATCAGGTCCGGCGCACGGCGATTGCCGGCTATATTCTGGCCTTAAGCTGGAGCCCCGAATTTTGCCGTGGACGGGAACGCGACCCGGCGGTGCGGTTCCAATGTTCAGGGACAATTGGCGACTTCGGCTTCATTCTTCATGGCCTCTGGCCCGAAGCAAAAGGGCCAAATTATCCGCAATATTGCCGGCCGGTGGGCGTGCTGCCACGGCAGACCATTGCCAACAACATCTGCCTTAGCCCGTCGCCCCAATTGCTGCAGCACCAATGGGCCAAGCATGGCAGCTGCATGGCCAAAACGCCCGAGGCTTATTTCGGTGCGGCGCGGCTGTTGTTCCATGCGCTTGAGTTTCCCGACATGGCGCGGCTTTCGCGCGAGCCGGAACGCGGGACGCCATTGACCGCAGCGACGATTGCCGAGAGATTTGCCGAATTGAACGATGGGATGCCTGCGGATTCCGTGACGGTAAAGGTCAGCGCGAAAGGCTGGCTTCAAGAAATACGCATTTGCCTAGACCGCACATTCAAACCGCGACGATGCCCCAGCTTTAGCCGGGCTGCATCACGCACTGCGCACGTCAAAATCTGGCGCGGGCGTTAACGTTCGATAATTCGCGTGGACGGATGATGTTTGTCCAGATGCTTTCGGATGATCTTTAGGTTCTTCGTATTTGAACGCCACACCAAGTCAAAGGCATCGCCCAAAAATGGCACCGCGCCAATCGCGGTATCAATGCCGATGTTCGCACTCATGCGCAGCAGCTGCCATTTTGACATGCCCAGATTGCGGCCTTCCCAGACGATATAGGCGCCCATGGCTGCGGTCACGAGATCGCCGAGGACCGGAACCAAGCCGATGACGGTGTCTAAGCCGACCGGAATTTTTGTTCCGGGAATGTGAAACGCCCGTTCAAGCACCTTTTCGAGTGCTTCGACGCGCATGCGAACGGCCTGCGGATTATTGCCCATTCCGGGCAGGTCCTTGGCAATTTGCGCAAACTGTTCCTGCGAAATCGGCACTGGCATAACTCCTTTGGACTTATGTTGGGTCACGCCCGAGATATTGCAACAGGTGCCAGCCCCGTCCGTTGGCAAAGTGCCCCAAAAGCCCGGGCCGCACGACCGACCAGCGCAGCGGATTGGCAATCGGAATAAAGCCAACCGTGGATTGCATTTCGGCTTCCGCCTGCCCCAATAATTGCGCACGCATCGCCATGTCCTTTGTCATGCGTGCCTCTGCGACGATTGCGTCCGCCCGCGCGCTGCATATTGCCGCAAATTTGCAGGACAATTGGTCCAGATACCATGCAGGGCTGGATTGCTGCGCCGTCAGGTCAATCAAACGCAGGTCATGCGGCCGGTCTGCGGTCACCCGCTCAATATCGACACCCACGGCCGCCAGATCAGCGCGCAGGCGGGCAAAAAATATGCGGCTGCCGTACCCACGCGGCAGCGCAACCCGCAAAGGCCGGATGGCCCCGTTCGCGCGCTTCCAATTTGCAATGCTTGCAGCGGCCATGGATCGCCTTTGGTCCATGGATGGTGCCGCCCAATCGGGCCGAGCAATGTCCGCGCGGTTCGGCAAGCTTTCGGGCACCAGCGTGACCGTTTCGCGCCATGCGAATATGTCGAAAGCGGTGAGCAGCTTTGGCCGGTCAATGGCCATGGCCATCGCAGTGCGATTGTCCTTGTCCGCCAAAAAGGGCCCAGCCTGCACCACCATCAATCCAAACAAACCCGGGACAGCATCAAACTGGATCTCATTGGCATTGATCTTTGCCGCTTCGAGCAACGGGAAGGTTTCAAAACGGCCGCCCTCAATCAAATCCGTTTGCCCAAGCACATAACGCGCGAGCACCAACGACGCTTCGCCCCGGCGGAGCGTCACGGTTGCGGGGCCAAGAACCGCCGTCCCCTCGGCATCGATTTCATTACGGCGCAACTGCATGGCCTGACCCAATTTCTTGGCCTGCATCGGGCCGGACCCGGCACCGCGACGTAATAATCCAAATTCGGGCAAAGCAAGCAGCTCAAGCAAATAAGGCATCGGGGCCTTCAGCCGGATTTCAACGACCTTGCCTGTCATCGCGACGACGCGGTCGATGACGGCAAGCTCCTCGCCCCAACGGCCCTTTTTAAGTTCGCTTATGCGCCGGGTCAAAAGCTGCGCGACCTCTTGCGAGTCTAGTTCGCGCCTATCGTTCCACCGCGCCTTATTCAGGCGGAAGATATAACTCATACCGTCGTCATTAACGATCCAGCGGTTCGCCAACCCCGGCGCAACGCGGCCTTTTTCGTCAAAGGTGACCAACCCCTGTGCCGTTGCACTGCGCAGATAGGCAGAGGCGAGCGGCAATGGCACAGCAGACACGTTGAACGGCTTGGGACGATCCTCAATCACATCGACGCGGACACGTTCATTGTCGACGCCCTGCGAACAACCGGCAAGTGTAGCCGACAGCAACAAAAGCAAAAACGGCAGAAGGCGGGTCATGCGGCCAACATAATCAGAATGTCGCGGCGCACAATCCACGATTCAACGGTCAGTGCAGGTGAACAGCAATATCTCGTTCGGGGCGGGCGGCAATTGTGCGGCAATCGCCTTATTCATATTGTCGATATTGGTCAGCTGACTGGCGTCCGTTGTACATGTCTTCACATCATAACGCTGGCGCGCTTCGCGGGCGGACTGCATGGCGTCTGTACCCGGCAGAAAACGCTCAATACGATAGATATTGGTGTCGGGGGCATAACTCGTCACCGAAATCTGTGCATCATTGTTCGGCACAAAGCTTCGGACCCATCGGCCGGCGCTTTCGACATATTGCGTGCGGCCATTGACGCATCCGTCCGGCCGCCAGGTGAATTCAACATCGGCGGTATCGGACATGGTGATACGGCTGCGTTCGGGCTGCAGCACGCATATCTTGGCCACTTCGGTCACGGCCGCTTTGACCGCTTCGTCCTGCGGCGCATCCGCGGTTAGGGCCGCACGCACCCTGTCATCGACTTCGTCGAAAGAGGGGCGCGCTGCAAAAATACCGACCGCCGACACCAGTAATATCGCGCCCGCAGCGGCAGCCGCCTTGAAACGATCATTTTGCCCACGCTCCGAAAATTGCCACGCTGCGCCGCCGGCGACAGCACTTAAGACCAGCAGCAAAACCGCAAGCGCGATGTGGTTTTCGCGGGCCGATATCACGGCGTGCTCGGCGTCACTGCGCACTTTGCCTTCACGGCTGCGCTGTAACTCAGCGGCGACGCGTGCTTCTTTCTCAACCTTGGCGCGGGTGGCCGCTTCCAGTTCCGCCTCAGCGCGCGTCAATTCCGCGAACGAGCGGCAATCGCCACGAACCGTCCGGAATGCCACGCCTTGATTGTCGAGAAATGCCGCAAGCTCGCGCGTTGAAATGGCGAAGTAGAACTCGGCGCCGCCATCGTTCGCCACTGATCCAAAGCTGTTGATGCCAACAACGCGGCCACATGCATCGACAATCGGCCCGCCGCTATTGCCCGGTGCGATGGGCGCGGTGTGCAAAAGCGATTCAACAGACTTCGATGTCCGGCCCGACGAAATCGTGCCCCGCGTTTTAACGGGCGGTTGCGGCCGCAGCACGTCCGCCTCGCTTTGTTCAAGCGCGACATCCACGCTCGCCGGGTAGCCAATCGCAAAGACGTCCGCGCCATCGGACACCGTGCCCGCAAATATGCTTGCGGGGACCAACGCGCCCGAAGAAAGCTGCAGAAGCGCAAGGTCCTTGCGCGCGACCACGGCGGACACCGTGGCGCGATAGCTTTGCGTCCCGTCAGAGGGCACAACGACAATTTCGGCACTGTCATCGAAGCGCGCCTGTTCCACGACATGGGCGTTGGTAATGACCTTGTTGCGGTCAACAACCACGCCGGAACCAATGCTGACAATGGTCTGCTGGCCATCTGCTGAGCTAAAAACGATAATGCGCACGACACTGCGTGCAGCAGCGCTGATATCACTGGCATCTGCATATAACGGGGTAGCAACGATCGCGCCAAGAACACATGCCAGTGCGAGCGCGAGTTTTTTAATGCTTGAATACAAGGACCGAACGACCATCATCGCGGGCCTTGCGCGGGTCGTGTTTCGGGCGGCGCGGGCTGAATATTCACGCCGCCACGGTCAAGCTTGACCTCCACCGGCATGCCGCCGACCTCGGCGTTCACGGTCACGCCGTCGCCTTGGTCAATCCGGACTTCAGCGTTGCCAACATCGACAGGAAATTCGCTGAGTTCCGGTAAATCCAACGGTTCAATCGGGCCTTCAGGGTCAGGCTGCTGACGCAGTTTCGGCCTTGCCGCAGGCGCCGCATTGCGGATCGACTGCGCCATGAAATCGCGCCAGATGCGCGCCGGTAAACCGCCGCCGTTAACACCGCGCAGCGGGGTGTTGTCGTCATTGCCAATCCAGACACCGACCACGAGGTTACCCGCAAATCCGACGAATAATGCGTCGCGATTGTCTTGGCTCGTTCCTGTTTTGCCATAAGCGGGGATCGACAGCCGCGCCGCGCGTCCGGTCCCCTTATTGACCGTCGCGCCCAGCAAATCGAGCAACATCCCGTGCGTACGGCTGCTGAATGAACGTGGTCCGGAAAACAGCCACTCTATCCATCCTTGCTCTTCGCGTTTGATGGCGTGCGGTTCAACGGGCCATTGGTTCCCCGCAACACCGGCATAGGCAGCCGTCAGCTCAATCAGGGTCAGGCCCGAACTGCCCAGCGCCATGCTCTGGTCCATCGTCAATGGACTGCGCACGCCCAGATCTGTGGCCGCACGCGCCACCGCTTCACCGCCAACTTTTTGATACAGGCGCACCGCAGCAACGTTGCTTGACTGGGCAAATGCCTGCTCCAGCGTAATGTCACCGCGGTAATTTTGTCCCGAATTTTTGGGGCGGTACGCGCCTTCATTGATCGGCGTATCGGCAATCAATGATTCAGGCGTCATCCCCGACCGGAGCGCGGCCAGATAGACAAACAGTTTGAAGGTCGACCCGGGTTGCCGCTTTGCCTGCGTCGCGCGGTTGAAAGCGGAATCCTTATAGCTCCGGCCACCGACCATGGCGACAACTTCGCCATTGGGGCGCATCGCGACGAGCGCGATTTGGGCATTGCCAACGGCGGATCGCGCCACAACCTTGCGGGCGATGTTCTGCAATCGCGCATCCAATGTCGTGGTAATCCTGACGTCGGCATAACCGCTGTCGGTCAGTAGCCGTGCTTGCGGAATGGCCCAGTCCGCAAAATAGGTGCCCGTGGGCAGCGTTTCCCGCACGCGAACGTCAAGCCGCGCGACGGGTGTTGCGTCGGCCTTGGCCCGCGTAATGACATTATTGGCAACCATTGCATTCAGCACCAATTGCGCCCGCTTGGCCGCCCGTTCGGGGTTCTTTGTCGGGGCAAGCCGCGACGGTGCCTGAACAAGTCCGGCAAGCATCACCGACTGGCTGAGTGTCAGCCGCTCGGGCTGCCTGTAGAAATAATGTAAAGACGCTGCGCGCAGGCCGTAGACATTGTCGCCAAAATAGACGTTCGACAAATAACGCTCAAGAATTTCATCTTTCGTCAAACGCCCTTCCAACCAAAAGGCAATGAGCATCTCGCGCGCCTTGCGCGTCAGGCTGCGCTCAGGCGTCAGAAACGTGAATTTCGCGAGCTGCTGCGTAATCGTGCTTCCGCCCTGCGTCATTCCGCTGCCAAAAGCATTGGACCAAAACGCCCGCGCAAGGCCGCGGGGGTCGATACCAAAATGCGAATAAAAGCGGCGATCTTCGATGGACAAAAACGCCTGCACCACATGCGAGGGCAGCGTGCCGACATCAACCGGTTTGTCTACGATAGCGCCGTTCCGCGCAATCGGCGTGCCATCCGACGCCAGCAGCGTAATGCGCGGCGGTGCGATGGGCTGAAGTGATTTGGACAATGGCGCCGTAATCGCAAGCCACAATATCAACAATATGAACAGACCAAGCAAGGCGGCACTGGTTCGGCTAAACCACCACCAGCGGGTTTTGCCCAAGATAAGGCGCCGTGTCGACGCTGGCTTTGCATCGGGATTCCAAGGCTGCGGATCATCGGGAAAGCGCTGCGCATAGCTTTCATCGAAGGCCGCCAGTCGGCCGTCAATATCCGAAGGAATGTCAGAAGAGGAGCGCCGGAAAAGCATCGCGTGGCTGTATTATATCGATATAACGGTGAATGCGAGGGTATATTTACGCTTTTCGCTGAACGTCAGATGAAGGCGCTTTTTTAGCGTCCGCCGGCATCCAGCGAATAATGCACAAATTCTCCGCAGACTAGCCTAGGCCCTGCCAAGGTCGCCTTTGCCGACGGTCCCGCTCGCCATTTCAAGCATCCGGTCGAGGCTCTTCTTGGCTCCCAAACGAACGGTTTCGTCGAGATGAATTTGCGGCTGAAGGTCGCGCAGCGCGAGATACAGCTTCTCCATCGTATTGAGCGCCATATAGGGGCAGATATTGCACGCGCAGTT
>DBOA01000088.1 GCA_002299195.1 Sphingomonadales bacterium UBA658 | reverse complement strand
TCTATCGACTTCTAAATTGACGACTTTTTGATAAGCAAGGGCGCGGCGTAAAACCCGCGCCCTTCTTTTTTGTGCGCTTCAGGCGCGTCATTTTTGACGCCTTGCGGTGCGCCTGCTAACGGGGCGACGACTCCCGATAGAAGCAGAAAGCGAACAATATGATCCCACGTTATTCCCGCCCCGACATGGTGAAGATCTGGGAGCCTGAAAACCGCTTTCGCATTTGGTTCGAAATTGAAGCACATGCCACCGATGCACTTGCCGAACGCGGCGTTGTTCCCGCCTCTTCCGCGCAAGCGCTTTGGAAATGGTGGGACACCAACCCAGCTATCGATGTTGCCGCCATTGACGCGATTGAGGCCGTCACAAAGCATGATGTCATCGCGTTCCTGACATGGGTCGCAGAGCAAGTGGGCGACGAAGCGCGGTTCATGCATCAGGGGATGACATCATCCGATGTGCTCGACACCTGCCTTGCGGTTCAGCTCACGCAAGCGACTGATCTTTTGCTCGCGGACATGGATGCGTTGCTTGCTGCGATTAAGACGCGCGCCATGGAGCACAAGTTTACGCCGACCATCGGCCGCAGCCACGGCATTCATGCGGAACCCGTCACCTTCGGTATGAAGCTTGCGCAAGCCTATGCCGAATTCGCACGTGGGCGTGAACGCCTTGTGGCTGCCCGCGCTGAAATCGCGACTTGCGCCATTTCCGGTGCAGTCGGCACCTTTGCCAATATCGATCCGGGCGTTGAAGCGCATGTTGCGGCAAAGCTTGGACTTGCGATTGAACCTGTATCCACGCAGGTCATTCCACGCGACCGCCACGCCATGTATTTCTCAACGCTTGGCGTTATCGCCTCGTCCATTGAACGCCTCGCGACAGAAGTACGCCATTTGCAGCGCACCGAAGTTCTTGAGGCGGAGGAATATTTCTCGCCGGGTCAAAAGGGCAGCTCTGCCATGCCGCACAAGCGCAATCCGGTGCTGACGGAAAACCTGACTGGCCTTGCCCGTATGGTGCGCGGCTATGTGACGCCTGCTCTGGAAAATGTCGCTTTGTGGCATGAACGCGATATCAGCCACTCAAGCGTCGAACGCTATATCGGGCCGGACGCAACCATCACACTCGACTTCGCCCTCGGCCGACTGACGGGCGTGATTGATAAGCTGTTGATCTATCCTGAGCGGATGCAGAAGAATCTCGACCGCATGGGCGGCCTTGTCCATTCGCAACGCGTGCTGCTGGCGCTCACGCAGGCTGGCATCAGCCGCGAGGACAGCTACCGCATCGTTCAACGCAACGCGATGAAGGTTTGGGAATCCGATGGCGCAGAATCACTCATGGAGCTTTTGAAGGCCGATGCAGATGTTTCTGCGAAAATGTCTGCCGAAGAAATCGAAGACCGCTTCAATCTTGATTACCACTTCAAACATATCGACACCATTTTCGAACGCGTATTTGGCTAAGCCTTGGCCGCTGCCAAAATGCGCGGCGGCTTGGTTTGTTGGATAGCGCTACCCAAAGGCTGAAACTTGCCATAAGGTAGCGAGATAAGAAGGAGCTGCGGACCGATGCGATTTTTGAAGATACTCATTTGGGTAACGATCATTATCGGGCTTATCGTGTTCGCGACCAACAACTGGGTGCCGGTATCGGTCAGCCTATGGGGTGACCTTCGCCTAGACACCAAATTGCCGGCGTTGGTCATTGCGGCGTTTCTCATTGGATTTTTGCCGCTGTATTTTGTGCACCTTACGCAGATGTGGCGCCTGAAAAAGCGCATAACAACGCTTGAGGCGAACCAACGCGGCTCGGCCCTGCCGCCGCCAGCCTCCCCTCCCCCTGCCTACGCCGCTGTGGATATGATATGACCAACCCGATTTACGTCGCAATCGACACGCCTTATCTGGATGACGCGCTGGAATTGACGCGGCGCATTAAAGACCAAGTCGGCGGGATTAAACTTGGTCTCGAATTTTTCTGTGCCAACGGACATCATGGCGTGCACGAAGTGCAAAAGCTCGGCCTTCCGATCTTTCTTGATCTGAAATTGCACGACATTCCCAATACCGTCGCCAAGGCGATGCAAGCGATTAACACGTTGGAACCAGCCATCGTCACCATCCACGCCGCCGGTGGCCGCGCGATGATGGAAGATGCCAAGGCGGCGGCCGGTGCTCATACCAAAGTCGTCGCCGTTACCGTTTTAACCAGCCTCGACGACCATGACCTTAACCGCGTCGGTGTGTCCGACAGCGCAGATCTTCAGGTCGCCCGACTGGCGGCATTGGCGCAAGAAGCCGGACTCGACGGCATTGTGTGTTCGGGCCACGAAGTGAAATCCGTGAAAAAGAATTGGAAGGACGGGTTTTTCGTTGTTCCGGGTCTTCGTCCCGCCGGTGGCACCAGCGCGGATCAAAAACGCACCGTTACCCCGCGTCAGGCACGCGACGATGGCGCAAGCATATTGGTTATCGGGCGTCCCATTACCAAGGCCGAAAGCCCCGAAGATGCAGCACGGGCCATTATGGGTACGTTGTAAAGCAAGACGCTGGCATAAAATGACCCGAGGTTGCGCAAGTTCAGCATGACGGAAGCCTTCGGGTTCGCTAGTTAGCCAGCATGCAAACGCAAATCAAAATCTGTGGCCTAAAAGACGAACATACCGTTGATGCGGCTGCTAAGTCAGGCGCGACACACATCGGTCTTAATCTCTATGAGCCGAGCCCGCGCTCCATTCCCTTAGAACAAGCCTCTGCGTTGCGGATGCGCGCGCCCGCAAGTTTGAAGGTGGTATTGTTGCTCGTGAACGCCGAGCCCGGTTATGCTGCCAAGGCTATCGAAGTGGTTAAGCCCGACATCTTGCAATTTCACGGATCAGAGACGCATCAATATTTGCGTATCTTAAAAAGCGCCGTCGACATCGAAATCTGGAAAGCCTTTGGCGTGAAGGACGCGGCAACGCTAAAAAATGCGGACCAATATGAAGGCGCAGCAGACCTCATCCTGTTTGATGCGCCGGCTCAAGCATTGCCCGGCGGCACGGGTACGCGGTTCGACTGGTCGTTGCTCAACCAGCATAAGCACAAGCTGCCTTGGGGCCTTGCCGGCGGTCTGAACCCCGACAATGTTGGAGAAGCCCGGCGGCAAACACGCGCGATATTGGTCGATACCTCGTCTGGCGTTGAATCCGCGCCGGGCATCAAGGATATGGACAAGATTGCGGCCTTCTGCCAAGCGGTGCGCAACCATGACCACAGCTGAACTCACACCAAACTCATTCCGCAACCAACCCGACGATCGCGGCCATTTCGGCCAGTTCGGTGGGCGCTATGTCGCCGAAACGCTTATGCCGCTCGTGCTCGACCTGGAACGCGAATATCGCGCGGCGAAACAGGACCCTGCATTTGCAGCGCAGTTTGACGATTTGCTGGAGCATTATGTCGGCCGTCCGTCGCCGCTTTATTCTGCCGAGCGCCTGACCGAGGAAGTCCGTAAGAGCGCACCTGCAGGCAAAGGCGCGCAAATCTGGTTCAAACGTGACGAGCTGAACCACACCGGCGC
>DBOA01000077.1 GCA_002299195.1 Sphingomonadales bacterium UBA658 | reverse complement strand
CAGGTGCCGCAGGCGGCATGACCCGTCATTTCCTAAATCTGGCGGATGCTGGCGGCGATGCGATTGCTGCCATGCTCAACGACGCCATTGACCGCAAAGCCGCGCGACAAGGCTGGCCCAAGGGCAAGGCAGATGCGGATGCGCCATTGGCCGGGCATACGCTCGCGATGGTGTTCGAAAAAAATTCGACACGCACGCGAACGTCATTTGAAATGGCGATGAAGCAACTGGGCGGCGACAGTATTTTTATGGCGTCTGGCCAAATGCAGCTGGGGCGCGGGGAATCGATTGCCGACACCGCCCGTGTTTTGTCGCGCTATGTCGATGCGATCATGATCCGCACCGATGATCATGCCAAGGTCGAAGAGCTCGCGCATCACGCCAGCGTGCCGGTGATAAACGGACTGACTGATTTGTCGCACCCGTGCCAGATTGTGGCTGACCTGTTGACGATAACCGAGCATGGCAAATCGTTGCCGGGGCTTGAGCTTGCATGGCTGGGCGATGGTAACAATGTCCTCAACTCCATCGTTGAGGCTGCGGGATTGTTCCAGTTCAACGTGCGGATTGCCGTGCCACAGGGTTATGAAAGCGACGATAGCTTCATCGCGCGCGCGCGCGCGGCGGGCTCAAACGTTACTCTCACGCGCGACGCTGCCGAAGCGGTACGTGGCGCAGACGTGATTGTCACGGATACTTGGGTGTCGATGGGACAAGAGCACGCCCACAACAAAATAGCCGCGATGATGCCCTATCAGGTCAATGAGCAGCTTATGGCTATGGCGAAGGCCGATGCCAAATTTCTGCACTGTCTGCCTGCGCACCGCGGCGAGGAAGTGACCGATGCTGTGATCGATGGGCCGCAGTCGGTCATCTGGGACGAAGCCGAAAACCGGCTACACGCGCAAAAATCCATCTTACGCTGGTGTTTTGGCCAAATTTAATGGCTGGGCAGTCCGAAACTTTTTGTAATCAGCCTTTGCGCTTTTCCATTCCGACCCGTGACGCGCGAGGACGGTTGGTGCGGCTTGACGAGGTGTTGGCCGAAATATTGGCCGCGCATGCCTATCCGCCGCTCATCGAGAAGACGCTCGCAGAGGCACTGGTGCTCACGGCATTACTGGGCGCCTCGCTGAAGGAAAAAGGCAGTCAGCTGACATTGCAGACGCAAACCGAAAAGGGTGCCATTCGTTTGATGGCCTGCGATTATAAGGATGGCGCATTGCGCGGATATGCGCAGTTTGATCCAGCGACCGTTGCCGCGCTGCCGGACGATGCCACATTATTTGGTATCTTCGGCAAAGGCTATCTTGCGATCACCTTCGACCGGATGAAGCCAGCGATTGAAGGCGGTGGCCGGTATCAAGGTATTGTGCCGCTTGAGGGCGATACGCTGGCGGATGCCGCCGCGAACTATTTCGTGCAGTCTGAACAAATACCGACGCTTATTCGCGTGGCGGTCGACCATGTGAACGGCCGCTGTGTGGCGGGCGGGCTGCTCGTCCAGCATCTGCCTGAAGGCGAAGAAGGCCGTGAACGGCTGCATGTCCGGCTTGACCATCCTGAATGGGAGCATGTGGAAATCATTGCCTCCACTATCGCCCGGGCCGAACTTGCCGATCCGACATTGCCACTGGAAGAAATTGTCTGGCGCTTGTTCCACGAGGAACAGGAAGTGCGCATTGAACAAGGCGACCCGCTGTCCAAGGGCTGCCGTTGCGACCCCGTGCATATCCGCGACGTCATCGCAAAATTTCCGGCAGAAGACCGGGCTGACATGGCCGACGATGCCGGCGATATCGTGGTAGATTGCCAATTTTGTTCGCGCCGCTTTCCGGTGAGTTTGGCGAGCTTCAACAACTGATCGAAATGCTTGGGACCAATCCGGTCACGCATCGTTCACAGCCCACATTCTATCATGCGAAAGCCATCATTTTGTGATATATCTCGACAATAACCGGGCCGCTTCAACGAACGTGGCTGGTTTCTGGATTGACACTTATGACATTAAAACGCGCCCAATATGGCCTTGCCGGTACCATTTTACTGTCGCTGACTTCAGCCGCAATTGCGCTTACGCCAGCAAATGATCTGTCATTATTGAACACGCTCGAACGCGGGCAATGGAGTTTGCGGGCAGCTGGGGCTGAGGCGCCATTGACAAAAATCTGTCTTGGCAATCCAGAAGTGCTAACCCAAATCCAGCATTCGGGCGCAGCGTGTGAGCGGTACGTTGTCCGTTCAACCGTGAATTCGGTTACGGTCAGCTACACATGCAAAGGTCAAGGGCAAGGTCTGACGACCATCCGAAAGGAATCCAACCGGATCATCCACATTCAGTCGCAGGGCATTCGCAATAATGCGCCGTTTTCGTTTTCGGTCGAAGGCCGAAGGACTGGCCCTTGCTAGGCCTATCGCCGTCGTCGCGGCGTTCATGAAATATTTACCATCTTTGCGTTAACAGGGGCCGTGTCTTTTAGGAGATACACTTTCCTCCCTAGTTGGCTGCAAAGCCATAACTGGGCCGCCGCTGTACAGCTTGGCGGCCCATTTTTTATCAGAACGCAGCGATACCCGTGATGGCCCGCCCCAGAATCAACGCGTGGACATCATGCGCACCTTCGTAGGTGTTAACCGTTTCGAGGTTCGCCATGTGGCGCATGACTTGATATTCCTCGCTGATACCATTGCCGCCATGCATATCGCGCGCGGCGCGGGCGATATCGAGCGCTTTGCCGACATTGTTGCGCTTCACGATCGAAATCATGTCGGGCGCCAACTGGCCTTCGTCCATTAGCCGTCCGACGCGCAACGATGCCTGAAGCCCAAGCGCGATGTCGGTCATCATATCGGCCAGCTTCTTTTGATAAAGCTGGTTGGCGGCGAGCGGCTTGCCAAATTGATGGCGATCAAGGCCATATTGGCGCGCGGCATGCATGCAGAATTCTGCGGCCCCCAATGCGCCCCAGCTGATGCCGTAGCGGGCACGGTTGAGGCAACCGAACGGACCCTTCAGGCCTTGCACGTCGGGCAAAAGCGCGTCCTCACCAACCTCGACATTATCCATCATGATCATGCCAGTGGTTGATGCGCGCAGCGACAATTTGCCTTGAATTTTTGGTGCCGAAAGGCCTTTCATGCCCTTTTCCAGCACAAAGCCGCGAATGCAGCCGCCATGTGCTTCCGATTTTGCCCAGACGACAAAGACATCTGCAAAGGGTGCGTTTGAAATCCACGTCTTCGAACCGTTAATGACATATCCGCCATCAACTTTTTTGGCAAAGGTGCGCATGCCCGCAGGATCGGACCCGGCGTCCGGCTCAGTCAATCCAAAGCAGCCAATGAGCGTTCCTGCAGCAAGCCCGGGCAGATATTTGCGGCGCTGTTCTTCGGAACCATATGCATAGATGGGATGCATCACGAGCGACGATTGAACCGACGCCATCGAACGATAGCCCGAATCGACGCGCTCAATCTCACGCGCAATCAAGCCATAGGCGACATAAGACGCGCCAGCGCCGCCATATTCTTCCGGAATCGTTGCGCCCAGCAAACCCGTTTGGCCCATCAGCGGAAACAATTCGGGCGCATCACATTCGGTCCGGTACGCCTCAATCACGCGTGGCTGCAATTCGCTTTGTGCAAAGGCATGTGCCGTATCGCGGATCATGCGTTCATCTTCGGTAAGTTGCGCATCCAGACGGAAGGGGTCGGACCAATCAAATGCTGCCAATTCGGCCATAAGGTTTCTCCAATGTTGCATGGGTCGCTAAACTTTTTGTGTGCTGCGGGCAAGCTGGCAAAATGTCTGTAACCCGTCTATTC
>DBOA01000106.1 GCA_002299195.1 Sphingomonadales bacterium UBA658 | reverse complement strand
AATGCCGTTTTTGGCGAATTTGATCGCAACCTAGTGACAATTGAAAACAGGCTTGGCGTTTATATCTCGGCCCGCGGCAATCGCGTCCAAATCGAAGGGGAAGCTGGCGCCATTGGCCGCGCACGCGATGTTCTCAACGATATTTATTCGCGTATTTCGCGCGGACAGGAAATGGATTCCGAAGCCGTGCAGTCGATTATCGCAATGACCGCCGAACCCACGCTTGAAGGCATATTGCGCAAGGAAGACAATGCCGCCCCCGGCATCATGATCCGCACGCGCAAGAAAACCCTAGTGCCGCGTTCCGCCACGCAAATCCCCTATATGGAGGCATTGGCGCGCGACGAGATTATCTTCGCGCTTGGACCAGCAGGAACCGGAAAAACCTATCTGGCGGTGGCGCAGGCAGTAGCGATGCTGATTACCGGCGCCGTGCAACGCCTCATCCTCTCGCGTCCAGCGGTGGAAGCGGGCGAACGGCTTGGTTTCTTACCGGGCGACATGAAGGAAAAGGTCGATCCCTATCTGCGTCCAATTTACGATGCGTTGTACGACTGCTTGCCCGCCGAACAGGTCGAACGCCGCATCGCTTCGGGCGAAATCGAGATCGCCCCTATCGCCTTCATGCGCGGGCGCACGTTGGCCGACGCCTTCATCATTCTCGATGAAGCCCAGAACACGACTGCCGCGCAAATGAAGATGTTCCTGACGCGGTTTGGGATGAACAGCCGCATGGTCATTTGCGGAGACCCACATCAGGTCGATATCCCTGGTGGCGAACGGATGTCTGGCCTGAATGACGCGGTTCAGCGCCTTGAAGGGGTCGATGGCATTCAAACCATCCGCTTCAATAGCAGCGACGTCGTCCGCCATCCATTGGTCGGACGCATCGTCGATGCCTATGAGGGCGGGCGTGATTGACGTCGAATTAGACATCGGCTTGCCATGGGGCAGCTGCAATTTCGGGCAAAGTGAAGTTGAAAAGGCCGTCGATGCGGCGATCCGCTTTGCCGCGATACCTGAACTGGCCGACCCCATTGTGCCCATGAGCGTCAGCGTGAAGCTGTCCGACGATGCAGAGGTACATGCACTCAACCGTGAATGGCGGGAAAAAGACAAGCCAACCAACGTGCTGTCGTTCCCCATGCTCGACGATGATGAAATCGACGCATTGCTCGAAGGAACCTATAACGTGCCCGAAATCATGCTGGGCGACATCATCTTGGCCTATGAAACCTGCGCTGCCGAAGCGGAGGAAAAACAAATTTCCGTCGCGGACCATGCAACACATTTGGTGATCCACGGCATGTTGCATTTGCTTGGCCATGACCATGTTGACGATGAAGAGGCCGAAGCCATGGAGGCGTTAGAGGTAAAAGCACTTGCATCCATGGGGCTTCACAATCCATATGACGCATAATTCAACCAAAAAGAGGCCAATACGCTTCCATTATGCCCGATGGTGACAGTTTTAGCGGTTCAAGAACCGCAACCGACGACGATAACGACGGACGAATATGGCAGCGGCTGAAAACGATGTTTTTTGGCCGCGATCACGAGCCAACTTTGCGTGAGCAGCTTGAAGAAGCAATTGCTGAACACGAAGAAGACAGCGACGATGCCGGCCAATCGGACAATGGCGGCGACCTGACCGCGGTTGAGCGCACCATGCTGCGCAATCTTTTGCATTTTAGCGAGCACCGCGTTGACGACGTCATGGTACCGCGCAGCGACATTGTCGCCATTGACGAAAGCGCTGGCTTTGCTGATTGCATCGCGGCCTTTGCCGAACATGGGCACAGCCGCCTGCCCGTCTATCGCGATACGTTGGATAGCATCATCGGCATGATCCATATCAAGGATGTGTTCGCCGTTCTTGCATCTGGCGAGCAGCCTCCGGAAAGCTTGGAAGCATTCATCCGTCAGCCCCGGTTTGTGCCACAGAATATGAGCGTATTGGCGTTACTCGACGAAATGCGCCGGACGCGCACGCACTTGGCCATCGTTCTCGACGAATATTCCGGTACCGAAGGTCTAGTGACGATTGAAGACCTTGTTGAGGAAATCGTCGGTGAAATCGAAGATGAGCATGACGAAGAACCCGAAGCAATGTTCGCGCAATTAAGCCCCGTCATGTGGGAGGCCGATGCGCGCGCTGAGCTTGACGATCTCGCTGAGGCCATTGACCGCAAGCTTTCCGAAGTTGAAGAAGATGTCGACACGCTGGGCGGACTCGCATTTGTTATTGCCGGGCAAGTTCCCGATGTCGGCCAAATGCTGACGCACGAAGCCAGCGGGTGGAAACTCGAAATATTGGAAGCGGACGAAAAACGGGTCACGCGTATCCGGTTATTCGCGCCATCGCCCGAACCGGAAGAAACAGACGAATAATTCGCCGTTAAGGCTGCGTTGCGAGCTTCGCGGCGCGTATGCGCCAGGATTCGGCCAATGATTCCAGCTGCGTGAGCGCCTGCAATTCTGCCAGCGCATCCGCCGCCTTATGCCCGCCGCCGATGAGGAGTTTAAATGTGCGGGCGACGGTCCAATCATGTCCCGCCTGCTCAACCTGCTCTATGCGGTCACCCGGTGCGACTTCGCCTTCCTCAATCACGCGGAAATAGCCACCACAGCGGCCTGAGCTAATGACCACCCCGGACAGGCCATGCACGCCGAAATGATGGTCCAGCTTCCAACATGGCTGACGCCCCTGTGTAACCTCAACCAAGGCCTTCCCGATCCGAAACTTGTCACCGATGCGCAGCTTGTCCTCGGTCAGCCCTGATGCGCTGATATTTTCGCCGAAGGCGCCGGCGTAATCGAGTTTGGGATTCGTAAAACCTTCCGCTGCAAAATGGGCGATCCATTTGGGATAATGTTCAGCAGGATAAAAATGCACCGCCTTATCAACGCCGCCATGCACCGTTGGGTCAGCCACCTGATCGCTGTCAAAGCCTAGCTTGCCTAGCATCACGGGCCGGTCCACAGGCGCACGAGCCATGGCGCTCATCGTTCCATCAGCGCGGAAGGGTTTGGGGCCGCCAATCAGCAGCGTATCAACTTGGGTTAAAATCATCGCGACAACATATCCCACGAAATGCAGCATTCCCATTGGCATTTTGCTTTACCGCAGATAAAAGCGGAGAAATGCACACCAGCGACCTTCGCATTGCGCTTTTCAGCGGCAATTATAATTATGTACGCGATGGCGCCAATCAGGCGCTCAACCGGCTGGTGGGATATCTTTTAAGCCAAGGCGCGTCGGTGCGTGTTTATTCACCTACCTTGGAAAATCCCGCATTTGAAGCAACGGGCGATCTGGTGTCCGTGCCTTCCATGGCCATTCCCTTTCGTCCCGAATATCGCATACCATTGTCGTTATCGCGAAGCGTTCGACGCGATCTTGAGGCGTTCAATCCAAATATTGTCCACATCGCCAGCCCTGACCGGGTTTCACGCAAGGCCGTCAAATGGGCAAAAAAGCAGAACCTGCCTGTTCTATGTTCGGTGCACACCCGTTTCGAAACCTATTTCCGCTACTATAACATGTCCTTCATCGAACCGGTCGTGGAAGCATGGATCCGCCGCCTGTATCGAAAATGCGACGCGTTGGTGGCGCCATCGGAAAGCTTCGCTCAGGTCTTGCGCGAACAGCGGATGAACTACGATATCGACATCTGGTCGCGTGGTGTCGACAGGGAGATATTCAATCCAGGTCGCCGCGACATGGAATGGCGACGCGGACTTGGCATATCGGACGACACCCCTGTCATCGGGTTTCTGGGCCGTCTGGTTATGGAAAAGGGTCTGGATGTCTTTTCGGACACCATTGACCAACTCAAACGACGTAACGTCCCGCATCAGGTTTTGGTGATAGGAGACGGCCCCGCACGTGCATGGTTTGAATCGCGGATACCAGATGCCAAATTTGCAGGCTTTCAGGTCGGGGCGGATCTCGGACAGGCCGTCGCGAGCATGGATATGTTTTTCAACCCATCGGTCACCGAAGCATTTGGCAACGTAACGCTTGAATCAATGGCCTGCGGACTGCCCGTCGTCGCCGCGAAAGCAACCGGCAGCCAAAGCTTAGTCGAAGACAAAGTGTCGGGACGCCTTATAACGCCGGGCGCAATCAACCAGTTTGCTGACGCACTGCAGGCCTATTGCGTAAATAGCGATCTGCGTGCCGAACATGGCAATATAGGCGAGCGCAGATCGCTCGACTACAGCTGGGATGCCATCAACCAGACCGTTGCAGACACATACCTGCGCCTCATCCGTCAACGTGCCGCGCGTGATATTGCTGCGCGCTGACGGGATGCATGTGTTAGGCAGGCTGCTCGGTACCGGATCCCAATACGCATGAGCGACCTTTTTCACGACGAACCCGCACAAACAGAGACGCTGCCAAAAACAGCGCCACTGGCAGATAAGCTTCGTCCTGCGCAGTTGAGTGAGGTCATTGGTCAGGAGCATCTGACAGGACCAGAGGGCGCGATTGGCCGGATGGTGGCCGCGGGCAAATTGTCGTCCATGATCCTCTGGGGCCCGCCAGGCACTGGCAAGACGAGCATTGCTCGTTTGCTGGCGGATGCCGTCAACATGCATTATAAGCCGATCTCCGCCGTCTTCTCCGGCGTTGCGGACCTCAAAAAGGCGTTTGCCGAAGCCGAGACGATGGCACGAACCGGCAAGCAAACCTTATTGTTCGTGGACGAAATCCACCGTTTCAACCGCGCGCAGCAAGACGGATTTTTGCCCTTTGTCGAAAGCGGCTTGGTCACCCTCGTTGGCGCTACAACCGAAAATCCGTCGTTCGAACTAAACGCCGCTTTGCTGTCGCGTTCGCAGGTCATGGTGCTTCACCGCCTTGATGACGCCGCATTGGCAACATTGCTCGCGCGCGCGGAAGATATCATGGAGCGCCCCCTGCCCGTCACGGCCGATGCCAAATCCGCGTTGATATCGAGCGCGGACGGCGATGGTCGCTTCCTGCTCAATCAAGCCGAGACGCTGTTTTCCATCAGAATCGAAAACCCGCTCGATCCGGCTGCGATGGCGGCGCTGCTGCAGCGGCGGATGCCCGTCTATGACAAGGATCGCGAAGGGCATTACAACCTGATATCCGCGCTGCACAAAAGCTTGCGCGGTTCTGATCCACAAGCCGCGCTCTATTGGATGGCGCGGATGTTGGTGGCGGGCGAAGAGCCATTATATGTCCTGCGCCGCCTCGTCCGTTTCGCCAGCGAGGATATCGGCCTCGCCGACCCGCAAGCGCTTGTCCAATGTCTTGCCGCAAAGGACGCCTATGAATTTCTGGGCAGTCCCGAAGGGGAAGTCGCCATTGTTCAGGCTTGTCTCTATCTTGCGACCGCGCCAAAATCGAACGCTGCGTATAAAGCGCAAAAATCCGCGTGGAAGCTGGCACACGACACTGGGTCGTTAATGCCGCCCGCGAACATATTGAACGCGCCAACCAAGCTGATGAAAGACATCGGCTATGGCGCGGGATATGCGTATGACCATGACAGCGCGGACGGATTTTCCGGCGCCAATTACTGGCCGGACCAAGTTCCGCCGATCCAGCTATATCAACCCGTTGAACGTGGCTTTGAACGCAAGATCATAGAACGGCTGCAATATTGGGACCGTCTGCGCGCCCGCAAAACCGATCCCGACGCGGCATGACCGCAACCCACTGCCCAAACGCCTGATGCGACCCTTTACGCGTTTTGCCTGTGCCGATTGGTCCGGGGCAAAGGGCAGCCGCCATCCCGGCATCGCCCTTGCCGTCTGCGAAGCCGGCAATGAAGCCCCGCGCCTTGTTCCTGCGCCTTCCGGCATTTGGTCGCGTCAGGCGGTTGCCGATTGGCTGCTGGCGCAAGATGATGATTTGCTGATTGGCTTCGACTTCAGCTTCGCACCGCCCATGATTGCGCGCGGTGCCTATTTACCGGGCGATGCATTGCCTAAAACTGCGAAGCCTTTTTGGGCCTATGTTGACGACATTTGCGACGATCCAGATTTAGGGGCAGCCTCATTCTTGGAAAAGCACCATCGCCGCCATTTTTACTTCGGCGCTGCCGATGGCGTAAAATCGACATTCTTGCATTGGCGGCAATGCGAGTTGTTGAACAAGCACAGCAGCGGAAAAATCTCGACCGTCTTCGACGCGATCGGCGCGTCACAAGTCGCCAAAGCAAGCTTTGCGGGCATGCGCTTTCTCAACCATGTCCGCGACCATGTCGCCATATGGCCGTTTGACCCGTTGCCCGAACGCGGGCCTGTGGTGGTCGAGATATATACAACAATCGCCGCACGCGCCGCAGGCGTCGCCAAAGGCCGCAGCAAGATTCGCGACGCAAGCGGGCTGGACGACGCTCTCAGTGCGTTGGATTCTCTGCCCCACACACCGCTCGAACGCTACACAGACCATGCGACAGATGCCTTGCTTACCGCCGCATGGCTGCGCAAATCCGCGTCAAATCCACAATTTTGGACGCCAACAGCATTAAATTGCGAAATAGCTGCAACTGAGGGCTGGACCTTTGGGATCATTTGAGGCAATGGGCGCCACAGTGCCGGCTTAGCTCAGTTGGTAGAGCACCTGATTTGTAATCAGGGGGTCACGAGTTCGAACCTTGTAGCCGGCACCACTTTTCCAAACACTTAAATGTCGATACCGTTGCAAGCCGCGGCATCTTTCAATTTCCAGCAATCACCGGGCGACGCTGCGTTGCCTGTTCGCGGGCACCTCGGTCATTCACGCGTTCCAAGCAAATCGCGGGCGACCACCCAATTGTGGATCTCGCTTGGTCCATCATAAATACGCATCGTGCGCAGCTTGTTGGAAAGCAAATATAACGGCATTTCGCGTGTCATGCCCATGCCACCGAACATCTGCATCGCATGGTCGACGATGTCATATGCCGCTTCGGTACAATAGGATTTGATCATCGAAATTTCCTGCCGCGTGTCGCGCCCTTCGTCGATTTTCCACGCACAGTCATAGGTCATCAAACGCATGGCATGAATGCGCGTGGCGGCATCGGCTATCCAATTTTGAACCGTCTGACGCGAAGACAAAGGCTTCCCAAATGTGACGCGCTGTGGCGCATATTCAATCATCATGTCCAATGCGCGCTGCGCCATGCCGATCGACCAGGACGCCATTTCAATACGCCGCGTGCCAAGCCGCACCTGCATGGGCAAAAACCCCTGCCCGCGCGTCCCGAGCAATTTCCAGCCCGGAACACGGCAATCGTCCAGCGCGATTTCATAGGTCGCGGTGCCGTCAATCATCGGAATTTTGCGTAACACGTTGAACCCGGGCGTATCGCGGTCCACCAAAAATGCCGACATGCCATTGCGTCCATTGGCATTCTTGTCGGTTACGGCCATCAAGATCGTAAAATCGGCTTCATCCGCTTTGGTAATCCAGATTTTGCGGCCGTTAATGATCCAGTCGTCGCCATCTTGGACGGCGGTGGTTTTCATCAATTGCGGATCAGCGCCAGCGCCAGGCTCCGAAATGCCAATGGCAGAAATGGTTTCACCGCGCACATAAGGCGCAAGATAATGCTCGCGCTGCTTTTCGTCCGCAGCCGCCATCATCATACGCAAATTCGGAGAGTCTGGCGGCAGGGTATATGGCGTCGCAGTCCGACCCAATTCCTCACCGACCCCAACCATCGCCACCATGGGCAAATTCATGCCGCCGACTTCTTCAGGCGCATCCAGCCCCCACAGGCCCAGATCTTTCGAGACGGCGTCAACCTTGGCCTGTTCATCCTTGGTCAGATAGCTGCCTTTACCTGCAGTATCGCGCGCCAGAACCTCACCTTCCAGCGGCACCAGTTGGGAGTCCACAAATTTGCGGACCAGATCCTTTAACATCCGATGTTCTTCAGCGAGTTCAAAATTCATCCATTGGGCCTTTATCGACTGATGTGGCGGCTGTGTTGTCGATTTTCATGTCCGAAATCATGTCAATCAATAGCTGCGGGGAAGGCCGAGAACATGCTCGGCAAGATAACTTAGGATCAGGTTGGTGCTGATCGGGGCCACGGTATAGAGGCGTGCTTCGCGGAACTTGCGTTCGACGTCATATTCTTCAGCGAAGCCAAAGCCGCCATGCGTTTGGACGCACATGTCGGCGGCGGCCCAGCTGGCTTCTGACGCAAGGAGCTTTGCCATATTCGCCTCTGCGCCCGGGTTACCTCCAGCGTCAAATACCCGCGCTGCATGATGCACCATCAGTTCCGCTGCGCACATTTGGGCATAGCAGCGCGCGATCGGAAACTGCACGCCTTGGTTCTGGCCAATGGCGCGGCCAAAGACCTTGCGCTCGCTGGCATAATCGCCGGCCTTTTTAATGAACCATTTGGCGTCGCCAATGCACTCTGCGGCAATGAGGATACGCTCGGCATTCATGCCCGACAGGATGTAGCGGAAACCCTTGCCTTCCTCGCCAACCAAGGCTGACGCTGGAATCCGCATATCGTCAAAGAATATCTCGGTCGTCGAGTGGTTCATCATCGTGCGGATCGGCTTGATGGTCATGCCGTTTCCGACCACCTTGCGCATATCAATGAGGAAAACCGAGAGCCCCTCCGTCTTGCTGGAGACCTCTTCACGCGGCGTCGTGCGCGCGAGCAACAGCATAAGGTCGGAATACTCCGCACGACTGGTCCATATCTTCTGGCCATTGATGACATATTCGTCGCCGTCCCGCACAGCGACCGTCCGCAAGGAAAGCGTGTCCGTTCCGCTGGTCGGCTCGGACACACCAAAGGCCTGCAGGCGCAGCTCGCCTGTCGCGATACGTGGCAGATATTCCTGCTTCTGTTCTTCGCTGCCATATTTCAGCAACGTGTTCATGATGTACATTTGGGCATGGGCCGAAGCGCCGTTGCAGCCTGAGGCTTGAATTTCCTCCATGATAATGGCCGCGTCAGAGAGTGTGAGCCCTGACCCACCATAAGCTTCTGGTATCAACGCAGCGAGGAACCCGGCCTTGGTCAGCGCATCGACAAATTCACCCGGATAGGCACGGGCGCTGTCTTTTTCCCGCCAATATGTGCCTGGGAAATCAACGCATAATGCCTGCACCGCACGGCGGATTTCGGCGATGTTTTCACTCTCGGTCATTTCAAATATGTCCTTGCGCAGAAGCTGCCATGATCTGTCGTCCGTCGCCTGCAAAGGCGGCCAGTTCAATATCGTTGCGTGATCCCCGCATCACCAGATGCACGGCCTCTCCGCAGATCGCTGGAGATAGACCCCGGAATGCGAAGCTGGCCAATGCGTTGTCCCCCAACGCCCGGCGGGCGAGGTCCAGCAGCAAACTCGCGGTCAACGGACCATGAACCACCAGCCCGCGATAGCGTTCTTCCTCGCGCGCATATGGTAGGTCATAATGGATCCGGTGGCTGTTGAACGTGAGCGCGGAATAGCGGAATATCAGCGGCTCGCGTGGGACAACAACGCGCTGAGCGTCCCAGCCATTGGCATCAAAGCGGCACGCGCTTTCCACAGGCGGTGATAGCGGTGTTTCTAATCCCACGGCTGCACGGTACACGATGCTTTGCACCTCGCGGACGGCTAGTCCCTTTTCAGTGGACGTTTCATGCGCGACATCGACAAATACCAGTTGCCCTGAATTGCCCGACTTTTCGGATATCGACAATATGCGCGACGTCCGCGTGACGACCGCGCCAATATGCAATGGCTGCAAAAACGCGACTTTGCTTGAGGCCCACATGCGGCGCGGCAGCGGCACTGGAGGCAGGAAGCTTTCTACGCCATCATCGCGCAATGGATGCCCATCGGGCCCAAGCTTTGCGGTTGCTGCATCTGGCAAGCAAAGGCACCAGTGAAAACCCTGCGGCACATTGTCATCACCCGGTGCATCACGGTCAAAGGTAGCGAGCCAGCGCGAAACCAGTCCGGCATCGACCCTGTCTGTCCGCACCTCCTCACGCCCAATCCATGCGTCCCATGCCCCCATCAGTTTGCGCCTCCCATCAAGCCTTTGGCGATCACCTGCGCCTGAATTTCTGCGGCACCTTCAAAGATATTGAGGATCCGCGCATCACACAAAACGCGGCTGATTTCATATTCCAACGCGTAGCCGTTGCCGCCATGAATTTGCAGAGCAGCGTCCGCATTGCTCCACGCCGCGCGGGCCGCCAGCAGCTTCGCCATGCCCGCCTCAATATCGCAGCGTTTGCCGGAATCCTTGGCGCGGGCAGCAGCGTAAGTCAGTTCACGGGTCATCACAAAATCAGCCACGCCCATGGCGATTTTGTCGGCTACGCGCGGGAACCCGATGATCGCCTTGCCAAACTGCTTGCGGTTGACGGCATAGTCGAGGCCAAGCTCTAACGCGCGTTTGGCGACACCCATGGCGCGCGCTGCGGTCTGGATACGTGCGCCTTCAAATGTGCGCATCAACTGCTTAAACCCCTGCCCCTCTTCGCCCCCCAACAAAGCATCGGCAGGGGCAAGCATGCCGTCGAATTGCAACGCGTATTCGCGCATGCCGCGATAGCCCAGCACTTCGATCTCGCTGCCTGTCATCCCCATTGCTGGGAACGGGTCGCCTTTGGTTCCGCGCGGCTTGGGGACGAGCAGTATCGACAGCCCGGCATAGCCTTTCGCATCGGGCAACGTGCGGACCAGCATAGTCATCAGATCGGAACGGCTGCCATGCGTAATCCATGTCTTTGCACCATTGATCGTCCATCCATCAGCGGTCCGTTGCGCGCGGGTTTGCAGCGCGCCAAGGTCAGACCCGGTGTCGGGTTCGGTAAACACTGCGGTCGGTAAAATTTCTCCGCTCGCAATTTTCGGCAGCCAATGCGCTTTTTGTGCCTCTGTGCCGCCCATGGAAATCAATTCACCGGCGATTTCAGACCGCGTGCTCAACGAACCCGCGCCGATCCAGCCACGCGAGAGTTCTTCGGTTATCACACACATGACCAGCTTGGATAAACCAAGCCCGCCATATTCGGTAGGGATGCAGACGCCGAAAGTGCCAAGCGCCGCCATCGCCGAAATCGTGTCATCGGGGATCAAATCATTGGCCAAATGCCAGCGATGCGCGTGTGGCAAAATCTCGCTGTTGGTAAAGCGGCGATATTGATCGCGAATGGCATCCAGCTCTGCGTCGTGAAGGCTTTCGCTCGGCATCGCACCTGACGCCAGCGCCTGCGCAACATCGGCGCGCACCGCAGCATGATCTGCACCCAATAAATCTGCGCAACGTGCGGCCAACAGTGCCGCCTGTGGCGACAGGCCAAGATCAACGGGGCGGAATATTTCATTCTGTCCCATCGGCAATCCGCCGGTCAATTGCCCCAACGTTTCGGCAAAAATCAGCGTCGCAATGTTTCGATCAAGGTCGGTTCCGCCATTATGCAGGCGAAGCCAATCCGCCACGGCTTCGAGCGCAGCCACGCTTGTCGCAATCCACGAAAAGCCGTGGGCCGCTCGTTGCTCGGCGTCCATCGACCGCTCTTTTACCCGGTCGGACAGCGCCGCCTTCGCTGCATCGCGGTAGTCTTGGGTAGCAACTAATGCGGCGTCAAAACTCATGCGCGCTCAAACACCGCCGCTATGCCCTGACCACCGCCAATGCACATTGTTTCAAGCCCGAAGCGCACATCACGCCGCTGCATTTCACGCGTCAGGTTCGCTAATATCCGGCCGCCAGTTGCACCAATGGGGTGACCAAGCGAAATACCGGAGCCGTTGACGTTAAGCATGTCATGGCGGCTGTCATCATCCGACCAGCCCCATCCTTTGAGACAGGCGAGCACTTGCGGCGCAAAGGCCTCATTCAATTCAACCAGACCGATGTCGTCCCAGGAAAGGCCATTGCGCGCAAAGAGCCGCTGTGTCGCGGGAACGGGACCAAAGCCCATGCGCGATGGCTCGCAACCCGCAGCCGCCCAGCTGTGGAAATAGGCGATGGGTTCCAACCCAAGCTCTTCAAGCTTATCTTCTGCGACAACAAGGCATGCGGCTGCAGCGTCATTTTGTTGGCTGGCATTGCCCGCCGTGACCACGCCGCCTTCGAGCGGGCGTAACGCAGCCATTGTCTCAAGCGTCGCGTCCGCGCGATAGCCTTCATCATGATCAAAGACGATTGGATCGCCTTTTCGTTGCGCGATGCTGACGGGCACCAATTCATCGTCAAACAGACCATTTGCCCATGCCGCCGCCGCGCGCTGGTGCGATCGGGCCGCATACGCGTCACATGCTTCGCGGCTGATGTCGAGGTCCTTGGCCAGATTTTCGGCGGTTTCAATCATCCCCGAAATCACGCCAAAGCGTTCGACGGGCTGGCTCATGACGCGTCCGCGGGTCAACCGGTCATGCAAGGTCAGATTACCCGCCGGCACACCTTTGCGGATGTCGGTGGTGTAATGTTCAACGTTGGACATGCTTTCGCATCCACCCGCAACCACCATGTCGCTCACCCCGGTTTGCACCATCATCGCAGCATTCACGATCGCCTGAAGCCCGGAACCGCAACGACGGTCAATCTGGTAGCCGGGCACTTCAATCGGCAAGCCAGCGGCCAGCCATGACCAATGCCCGATGCACGGGGCCTCACCGCTGCCATATCCTTGCGCGAACACAACATCGTCCACGCGGGACGGATCAATTTTCGTCCGCTCGACAAGCGCTTTCAATATGATGCCACCCAACTCGCCTGCGTTTAAGGACGAGAGCGCGCCGCCAAATTTGCCGACGGGCGTGCGGATGGGGGCGACGATTGCGGCACGGCGAAGCGTATTCATTTGGCAATTCCTAATATTCCAGAGTCGATGAGGCGGGCGATTTCGCCCGAGGATAGGCCGAGCGAACTGCTCAATATTTCCTCGCTATGCGCCCCATTGCGCGGCGCTGCCTTTGCGTCGCCACGCGGCAATTGGGGAATAGTGCCAAAAGCACCAGCAGCGGGATAATTGAAGCCCGACGGGTTTGCGTCAAAGTCGCTAAACATCGGGTTATTGACGACCAAGCGCGGATCATGCGCCGCGTCCAACATAGTGCGATAGGCCGAATGCACAATTCCGGCTTCATCAAGCGTTGACGCCATCACCGCGTGATCGAGCGAACCAATTGCCCGTTCAAATAACGGATAAAGCGCATCGCGGTGCTGAAAGCGAAGCCCATCGTCTTTGGCGAAGCTCACTCCGCGCTCCGCCTCTATCGCCTCCACCTGTGCCTTCAAACCAAGCGCACCGATAAGGTTCGCCCATTGGCGGTGGGTAACAACGACCACCATCGTGCGCACATTATCCTTGGTCACAAAATCCCGCCCGAACAAACCATAGACCGCATTGCCGAGCCGGGGACGATTGGCATTATTGTGCAACACTTCTGCGACACCGCCGAGATTGGCGACGGTGCCTATGGCGACGTCCGACAATGGAATGCGCACCTCACTACCCTCGCCGGTCTGTTCGCGCCTACGAATGGCCGCCAGCATAGCGAACGCCGCGTAGGCGCCGCTGATGACATCCCAAGCGGGCAACACATGATTGACAGGTTCCGGGCCAGCCCCGGTCATCATGGGATAGCCGACCGCATTATTCACGGTGTAATCCAGCGCAGGCGCCCCGTCGGCCCAGCCCATGACCCGCACGGTCACGAGGTCCGCACGGCCTTCAGCCAACTTTGCGTGCGAAAGAAAACCCTCTGCAGGAAAATTGGTGATGAACTGACCGGTGACCCGCACCAGTTCTTGCAACAACTCGCGCCCCTGCGGGCTGGATAGATCAAGCGCGACTGATTTTTTCGCGCGGTTTAGATTTTCCCAATAGAGCGAGTCATTGGCCGCAGTCACTGGCCAGCGATGATAATCCGGGCCGCCGCCAATCTGATCGACGCGGATCACCTCTGCCCCGAATTGCGCGCAATATAGGCCAGCTGTCGGCGACGCCACAAAGGACGACGCCTCGATAATCTTGAGACCATCGAGCAAATTATACATGCATCAGGCCTGCGCCGCCCATTCACGCAGCATATGCTTGGCGATCTGAAGCTGCAGGATCTGCGTCGTGCCTTCATAAATCCGGTAAATGCGTGCGTCACGGTAGAAGCGCTCCGCATCATATTCTGCCAAATATCCCGCACCGCCGTAAATCTGCACCACGCGGTCAACCACGCGGCCGCACATTTCGGATGCAAACACCTTGGCCGCCGCTGCTTTGCGCAGCACATTCTCACCGGCATCGGCACGGCGGGCAGCGTCATCCAACATGCATTCTGCGGCGTAAATCTCGATTTCACTATCGGCCAGCATTTGTTGGATGAGCTGGAAATTGGCAATCGGTTCGCCAAATGCCTTGCGCTCATTGGCGTAACGCAGCGCGCTGTCGAGCGCACGCCGCGCATAGCCCGTCGCCGCCGCGCCAACCGACATGCGTCCGTTGTCGAGGCTCTTCATAGCAAAGGCAAAGCCCTTGCCCTCTTCACCACCCAATATGGCGTCCGCAGGCAACTTCACATCTTCCATGATGATATCGGCGATATGGCTACCGGCCTGCCCCATTTTCTTGTCGGACTTACCAACGCTAATGCCAGCGGTGTCCATCGGAACGATAAAGGCCGAGACATGAGCGTTTTTGGGCAAGGCTTCCTTGCTTGTCCGCGCCATGATCAACGCGACATTCGCGAATGGTGCATTGGTGATGTAACGCTTAGTACCGTTCAATACCCAGCCATTGCCTGACTTCACCGCTGTGGTCTGCATCGCCGCAGAGTCGGATCCGGACCCGGGTTCTGTCAAACCAAAGGACGCAATTTCACCAGCCGCCAAACGCGGCAGCCATTCCGCCTTTTGCGCATCCGTCCCGCCATTTTTGAACGCGGAACACACCATCCCGACATTAATGGACGTAACCGAACGAAAGCATGGTGCCGCGTAGCTAAATTCACGCATGGTGCGGATATATTGCTGAATATTCATACCAGCGCCGCCATATTCTTCCGGAACCGTCAACCCGAACAACCCCATATCGCGCATTTCGGCCATGATCGCTTCAGGGATCATTTCCGTTTCGAGCACTTCCTTTTCCGCCGGAATCAACCGTTCGCGAATATAGCGCCGCAGCTGTTCCGTGAATTGTTCGAAAATGTCGTTATCCATTATGTTCGTCTCCGCTCCCATGGAAAATATGCGCTTCACCATGGATTACTGTTCGTTTTTGAAATTCAAAAGTACCCGTTCGACAAAACCGTGACATTGCGTTCAACGCTTGTCGACTGAAATGCTGCTTTTCCATCGCATTTTAATGCAGGGATAGGTCAGGATTGTCCCACCTAATTGAACGGGCCGTAAAAAGCGCATGTCCATCCGGCGCACACGTGACGGGTCATGGAGGGGAATGACATCTGTTGATGGGCATGATTGAATAAGCGTTCAATGTTTGATATCTCCTCTTATGCAAGAGATTCGGGCTGATCGTCGCCAACATATTATCGCCTCGGCTATCTGTGTTTTGGCTGAAAATGGAATAGTTGAATTTACGTTCAACAAAGTTGCGCACCATGCCGGGATCTCGGCAGCTTTGATCGTTCATTATTTTGCGAGCAAAGAAGCCCTTCTTGAGGCCGCTTTCCGCTCCGTAGTGCGTCAATTGAACAACCAGGCGACGGCGCGTCTCCGGCTTGCTGCGGGGCCCCGCGCGCGGATACAGGCGCTGGTGGACTCCCATTTGGGGCATAATGATTTTTCCGAAGAAACCGCCCGGGTTTGGCTGTCTTTCTGGGGACAGGCGCTGCATGTTCCGCAACTTGCTCGCGTGCAGCG